>NZ_JAMOIE010000012.1 GCF_024448935.1 Stutzerimonas stutzeri | reverse complement strand
CCCTATGTTTTCCAGACCCCTGCTTTGTGTGTCCCTTTCTTTATTCGTCCTGCCGTCGCTCGCCGATACCGTCTGGTTGAAAAATGGTGATCGCCTGACCGGCAAGATCAGCGTGCTCGATGGCGGCAAGCTGCTCATCGAAACCGAGTACGGCGGCTCCATTCCGGTGAAATGGAGCCAGGTCGCGACACTGGAAAGCAACCAGCAATTGCTGGTCAAGCAAGACGATGATGCGTCTGGTGATGTCGCGAAATCACTACAAGCGGCCGATGATGGCATGGTCACGCTGAGTAACGGTGGCGTACCGCGTACGGTCCCGCTCGCCAGCATCAGGCAGATCATCCACCCGAAGCCGCTGATCCAGGATCTGACTTGGAAGGGCAACGTGGATGTTGCGCTGGATTACAAGCGCGCCGAAACCGATACGGACGACTATGACATATCCTTCGATACCTCGGCGCGTCATGGCCTCTGGCGGCACAATGGCAAGGCCAACTACAACCGTGAATACCGCGACGGCGTCACCGCGACGGATAACTGGGATGCCGAGTACGCGCTCGATCGGTTCATCGATGAGCATTGGTTCTGGCAGGGGCGCTTTGAATACAAGCGCGACAAGATCGAAGACGTCCGTCGTCAGCGCACGCTGGGTACCGGTCCGGGTTATCAATTCTGGGACAACGAACTGGGCGCCTTCTCGCTCGCCTCGCTGATCAACCGCAGCGACTATGAATTCGCCGATGGCAACACCGAAAACTTTTACTTGCTGGCGATGAAGTGGAAATACAACCGTTACCTGGTGGGCAAGACCTTCGAGCTGTTCAGCAATGGCGAAGTCGGCAAACCGCTGGGGAACGTTGCCGATTACGAATTCGATGCAGAGGTGGGGTTGCGCTACAAGGTCACCGACTGGGCCTCGCTGAACATGAAAGCTGAGAAGGACATCGTCAGCGGCGCGGAAAGCGACCTGGATGAAACGCGCTACAGCATTGGCTTTGGCGTGGGTTGGTAAGAACGGTAGAGACGGGAGAAGCGCTGGATGCTGGAGGCCTGACGACAAGCCTGCCCAGCGTACGGCCGCGATGCCGCACGCTGCCTCCAGCCTCCAGCCTCCAGCTTTTTCTACAACCTCAAACCGCCGTCCAGTTCGAGAATCCGTCCGGTGAAATAGTCGTTCTCGAACAGGTAGGCCACCGAATGGGCGATCTCCATGGGTTTGCCCAGGCGCTTGAGCGGGATGCCCGAGGTCATCTTCTCGAGCGCTTCGGGTTTCATGCTGGCGACCATCTCGGTCTCGATGAAACCGGGTGCGACACCGGCGACGCGAATGCCGTAACGCGCCAGTTCCTTGGCCCAGACGACTGTGTCTGCTGCCACCCCTGCCTTGGCGGCCGAGTAGTTCGCCTGGCCCATGTTGCCCGCACGGGAAATCGAAGAGATGTTGACGATTGCACCCTGGCGCTTGAGCTCGATCATCTTCGCCGCCACTTCACGGGTGCAAAGGAAAACACCGGTCAGGTTGACGTCGATCACCGCCTGCCATTGCGCCAGGCTCATCTTCGACAGCTCGCCATCCTTGACCTTGATGGTCAGACCGTCACGCAGAATGCCCGCGTTGTTGACTAGTCCATCCAGGCCACCGAAATCATCGCTGACCTGGCTCACCATGTGGCTGACTTGCTCTTCATTGGCGACATTGCACAGATAGGCCCGCGCATCGCCGCCGGCGCTTTTGCAGGCTGTCACGGCCTCGTCCAGGCGTTCCTGATTGAGGTCGACCAGTGCCAACCGTGCGCCCTTGCCGGCGAGGTATTCGCCCATCGCTCGCCCCAGCCCCTGACCACCGCCAGTGATGATGATGACCTTGTCTTTTAGCTGCATGCCCATCTCCTTTCTATATACGCGGACGTTGATAAACGACGTCCGCTGATGAAACCGTTATGCTGATGCCTCGCCGAACCGAACAAGCCCTCGAGGAGCCCCAGTGAGCGCTGAAGCCGTCAAGCATGCCCGACAACTCCTGCTCAAGGAATACCGCGCTGTGCTCTCAACGCACTCCGCGACCCTGCCAGGCTTCCCCTTTGGCTCCGCGGTGCCGTACTGCCTGAGCGAGGAGGGCTGGCCGCTGATCCTGATCAGCCGAATTGCCCAGCACACGAAAAACCTTCAGGCCGACCCGCGTTGCTCGTTACTGGTAGCCGAGCGTGGTGCCGAGGATGTGCAGGCCACAGGGCGTCTGACCGTACTGGCCGAGGCCCGGTTGCTCACCGAGGCCGCGGCAGTCGATGCCGCGGCGCAGCGCTATTACCGCTATTTCCCGGAGTCACGCGACTACCATCGGGTGCATGACTTCGATTTCTGGATGCTGCAGCCAGTGCGCTGGCGCTACATCGGAGGCTTCGGCGCAATCCACTGGCTGGACAAGGTGGCGTTGGCCAATCCGTTCGCCGGGGCAGGCGGCAGCGAGGGCGAAATGCTCGAGCATATGAACAATGACCACGCCGCGGCGATCGCCCATTATGTCGAGCGAGCAGGGCTGCCGACGGCGCCCGAAGCCCACATGGTCGGGATCGACAGCGAAGGTTTTCACCTGCGCATCGGTCAGGCCGTCCACTGGCTGGCGTTTTCCGGCGTCTGTACCAGCCCTGGCGCGGTGCGACAGGCGCTAGTCGCGATGGCGCGGGATTAGTGCAGTCTGGGGTAAGCGCAGGGGTGAATAATCCGGTTACAGCCTGATTTTCGGACGGGTTGAATTCGGTTCAACCTGCCGTCATCTACACGAGATCGGAAGCCGTTCTTCCGCCAAGGATTATCGATGCGTATTTTCTTACTGCTGTTTCTCCTGTTTCCGCTGGCCGAACTGGCACTGCTGATCAAGGTCGGCAGCTCGATCGGTGTGCTGCCAACCATACTGCTGCTGATCATCAGCGGTATGGCCGGCATCCTGTTGTTGCGCCTGGCAGGTTTTGCCACCGCCTGGCGTGCACGCGAGCGGTTGGCGCGTGGCGAGCTGCCGGAGCGGGAAATGCTTCAAGGGCTGATGATGGCCGTTGCGGGTGGCTTGCTGTTCCTGCCGGGCTTTCTCAGCGACATCGTCGCGCTGCTGGTGCTGTTTCCGCCGTCGCGCAAGCTGTTCTTGAGCTTCATCGGTCGCCGTGTCGAGGCGCAGGCCCAGCGCCGTCGCGCCTTTGCCGATGACCTGCGCCAGCAGCAGGAGCGTCACGCCGGGCCGCAGCGGCCCAACGTGATCGAGGGGGAATGGGAGCGTCGCGACAAATAACCGCGTGTTCTGCTCGCGAAGGCATGTCACGGCATGCCTTTTTTATCGGTGCAAATGCAAAAAATCCTCGCCTCGCCCCTTGAAATCATTTTCCCGCGCCCGCATCTAGCGGTCACCGCAAGGTCGCTGTCGCGTTTTGACAGTCCGTCTTCTGCGGCTCGCGTAGCGGGCCGCAACCGGCACCGCCGGATTTGCCCAACCCGCCGATGAACTGCATCGGCATGGAAACCACTGTACTAGGAGAGATCGACAATGAAGCTTCGTCCTCTGCATGACCGCGTCGTGATTCGTCGCAGCGAAGAAGAAACCAAGACCGCAGGCGGCATCGTGCTGCCGGGCTCCGCTGCCGAGAAGCCAAACCGTGGCGAAATCGTCGCTGTAGGCACTGGCCGCGTTCTGGACAACGGCGAAGTCCGTCAGCTGGCCGTCAAGGTTGGCGATCAGGTCGTATTCGGCCCTTACTCCGGCAGCAACACCGTCAAGGTTGACGGTGAAGACCTGCTGGTGATGAGCGAGAACGAGATTCTCGCCGTCGTCGAAGCCTGATCAGCGCTCGCTGATAGCGAACTGCGTTTCATCAACAGAATTTGAGGAAGAATAAACATGGCTGCTAAAGAAGTTAAGTTCGGCGACTCCGCTCGCAAGAAGATGCTGGTTGGCGTCAACGTCCTGGCTGACGCGGTAAAAGCGACCCTCGGCCCGAAAGGCCGTAACGTCGTCATCGAGAAGAGCTTCGGCGCTCCGACCATCACCAAGGATGGTGTTTCCGTTGCCAAGGAAATCGAGCTGAAGGATCGTTTCGAGAACATGGGCGCGCAGCTGGTCAAGGACGTTGCCTCCCGTGCCAACGATGACGCTGGCGACGGCACCACCACTGCTACCGTGCTGGCTCAGTCGATTGTCAACGAAGGCCTGAAGGCCGTTGCGGCCGGCATGAACCCGATGGACCTCAAGCGCGGCATCGACAAGGCGACCATCGCCATCGTTGCTGAGCTGAAGAGTCAGTCCAAGCCATGCGCTGACTTCAAGGCCATCGCTCAGGTCGGCACCATTTCCGCCAACTCCGACAGTTCCATCGGTGCGATCATTGCCGAAGCCATGGAAAAGGTCGGCAAGGAAGGCGTCATCACTGTTGAAGAAGGCTCGGGCCTGGAAAACGAACTGTCCGTCGTTGAAGGCATGCAGTTCGACCGCGGCTACCTGTCCCCTTACTTCATCAACAAGCCGGACACCATGGTCGCCGAGCTGGATACCCCGCTGATCCTGCTGGTCGACAAGAAGATCTCCAACATCCGCGAAATGCTGCCGGTGCTGGAAGCTGTTGCCAAAGCCGGTCGTCCGCTGCTGATCGTGGCTGAAGACGTCGAAGGCGAAGCGCTGGCGACTCTGGTCGTCAACAACATGCGCGGCATCGTCAAGGTTGCTGCTGTCAAGGCGCCTGGCTTCGGCGATCGTCGCAAGGCCATGCTGCAGGATATCGCCATCCTGACTGGCGGCACCGTGATCTCCGAAGAAGTTGGCCTGAGCCTGGAAACCGCTACCCTGGAACACCTGGGTAACGCCAAGCGCATCGTGCTGAACAAGGAAAACACCACCATCATCGACGGTGCCGGTCAGCAGGTCGACATCGAAGCCCGCGTTGCGCAGATTCGCAAGCAGGTTGAAGACACCACGTCCGACTACGACAAAGAGAAGCTGCAAGAGCGTCTGGCCAAGCTGGCTGGCGGTGTTGCGGTGATCAAGGTCGGTGCCGGTTCCGAAGTCGAGATGAAAGAGAAGAAGGCCCGCGTTGAAGACGCGCTGCACGCTACCCGTGCTGCCGTTGAAGAAGGCGTGGTGCCTGGTGGCGGCGTTGCCCTGGTACGTGCGCTGCAGGCGATCTCCGAGCTGAAAGGCGAAAACGCCGATCAGAACGTGGGTATCACCCTGCTGCGTCGTGCGGTTGAAGCGCCGCTGCGTCAGATCGTCGCCAACTCCGGTGACGAGCCGAGCGTTGTGGTCGAAAAGGTCAAGCAGGGCAGCGGTAACTACGGTTACAACGCTGCGACCGGCGAGTACGGCGACATGATCGAGATGGGTATTCTCGATCCGGCCAAGGTAACCCGTTCGGCTCTGCAGGCCGCGGCCTCCATTGCCAGCCTGATGATCACTACCGAAGCGATGATTGCTGAAGTGGCTGATGACAAGGCAGCCGGCGGCGGCATGCCGGACATGGGCGGTATGGGTGGTATGGGCGGCATGGGCGGCATGATGTAAGCCAGCCGGCCTCTAGCTGTGTAAAGAGCCCCGCCTTGTGCGGGGCTTTTTTATAGCCGTTGTTCAGAGCGGCTGCCGAGCGGGAGAGAATGCGAGGCCCGGCCGAATGGCTTCACTGGAGACGATTCGCTGTTTTTGGTGAGCGCTGCTCAAAAAAACGACCATTGGTCACGTTGTTGAGCATCTTGCGAGTTTGTCGACTATGGTGAATTTCTCGAAACACCACATAACAAGGGTTTGCGCAATGAACCTTGAAATTGCCCGAGGATTATTTCTGGCCGGCGGACTGGGTGTCGCTTCCCTGTGTGCCGCCGCCTGGAGCGAACCGGATGCCCGGGTTGTGGCCCGTAGCGACGTCAGCGATTACTGCCCGATTCCGCGCATGGCCCGCGCCTCAGTTTTGGATGCGCGCCCCGATCAGGATCTGTTGCTGTTCATGTACGGCTTGTCACAAAGCCTGGTGGGCCGAGGCTAGCAGGCTGTTGAAAAACTACCTGCATTGGCAATCCTGCGTTAGAAGGGCCTGGATCGCCAGCCCGGTCAAAATGCGGATTTAGAACACTGGACTCGATCGCGAGCCCGGTCCGCTTCCCCGGTCCTTTTTGCCTTGTCTTGAAAGCCCGGCGGGGCAATGCGCAGCAGGGGCCTGCCTTTCGATGGCCCCACCGCCGCAGGAACCGTTGCGGCGGAATACCTATGTCAGCCTGCGAGGCGGTGCGTCACTTCGCTGAGCTGGGCCGACAACTCATGCAGGTTTTGGCTGGCTTTCTCGGTGCGTTCGACATTTTCCTGGTTGCTCGTGGCGATGGCGGTGATCTCGGTCAGGTTGCGCGAGATATCTTCCGCAACGGAAGTCTGCTCCTCGGTCGCCGTGACGATCTGCCGATTCATGTCGCGGATCGCTTCGATCTGCTGGGTGATGCGCTGCAGCATGCTGCCCGCTTCCGTCACCTGCTCCACGCCTTCGTCGCTGCGAGACTGACCGCCCTCGATGGCACGCACCGCATCCACCGCCCCGGTCTGCACGGTAGCGATGATTTGATGGATCTCGGCAGTCGAATCCGCCGTGCGCCTGGCCAGCGTGCGCACTTCATCGGCAACGACCGCAAAGCCGCGGCCAGCAGCGCCTGCGCGAGCGGCTTCGATGGCCGCGTTCAGCGCCAGTAGGTTGGTCTGGTCGGCAATGCCGCGAATGACCTCCAGAACCTTGCCGATGCGCCCGCTGTCCGCCTCCAGGCGACGAATGACTTTAGCAGTGTCGCTGATCTCACCGCGCATCTGAGTGATCGTGTGGATCGTCGAGCGCATCATGCTCTCGCCTTGCTGAGCCGACTGATCGGCTGCATCTGCGGCGCGCGCGGCGTCGACGGCGTGGCGGGCCACTTCCTGAGACGTGGCAGACATCTCATGCATGGCCGTCGCGACTTGATCGGTGCGGGAGAACTGTTCACGGGCACGCTGGCCCGTCAGCATGGCAATGTCGTTCAGCTCGCCGCTGGCGTTGTCCAGGTCCGAGGTGCTGCGTTGCAGGCGGGTAAAAGTGTCCGCAAGGAAGTCGCGCAGGATATTTGCGGCCACTGCGAGACGCCCTAGCTCGTCGGCACGGGATGTATCGACGCGCTCGCTGAAATTACCCCGACTGAGCTTGGTGATGTGGTCGATCAGCTGGCGGATCGGGTCGACCAGGTTGCGGTTGACCAGCCACAGGCTGATCAGCGCAATCAGCGCGCCGGCAGCAAGCATGATCAGCGCGCCAGTGGCGATGGCGCTGTCGGCGGCGGAGCTGATCTCATCGGAGCTACGCAGCGCTGACTCACGCAGCTCGGCGACCAGCGCGCTGAGCTGATCGCTGGTGGCGCGATCGATGCCCTTGACCGCAGCGTCCCCCGCGAACGGGTCATAGCCAGCAGCAATGTACGCATCACGACCGGCGCGATAGGCGACGCCGAGACTGCGATGTTCTTCGCGTAACCCCTGGACCTGGTTGGCTACGGCGGCGTCCCGCTTGCTTAGCTGCTGCCCCAGCGTGGCGAGCAGATCCTGCACTTTGTTCTCCTGGGTCTCGAAGCTTCCCCAATATTTGGCAAGGTTGTCGGGGTTCTTGCCACGCAACAGGACGTTCTTCCACTCCTGCACCTGTACCTTGAATTCCAGGTTGGTTTCATCGATCAGGTGCGACGCTTCGATGGGCCCTTTCAGCAGTTTCTGGTAAGCGGAGATGCCATCGGACAAAAAGGAAAAGCTGGCGTGGGCAATTACCAGCATCAGTAGCAGGCTGCCAACGATAAGCGCCAACAGCTGAGCGCGCAGGGATTTTTTCAGAAACATCAGAGCGTTCTCGCATCGAATGGAAAGCGCTTGCGTTGGTCGCAAGTATGAACCGAGCGCTCAGGCCATTGACCGATCGGACAGCGGTTATCGACGAACCGATTCGATACTTGAGAAAATTTTCAGACCAGTCGCAAATGGTTGTCCCAGAGCCCTGCCGGCAACTGCAGCGGAGTGCTGACAAAGCGCTTGGCCGTGCAATCGACGAGTCTGCAGCGCCCCTGGCCGGAACTCACTACGAAGCCCTGCTCGACCGCCGCGACACCGGCGCAGTCTGCCAGGTGAATTTCATCGCGCAGTTCGGCGCTGTCCAGTTCCCAGACGAAAACCGTGTTGCCGCGCGGCGCGGTTACGGCCAGCAGACGCAGGCTGTCGTGTATGGCCAGGCTCGCGGTGTATTGATTCATGGTCTGGCGTTGTGCCTCGCCCAAGGGGAATGCCTGGAACGGTTGGCCGGGACGTTTGATTGCCAGCAGCGGTGCGCGGTCCATGGGGTCGCCTTCGTATTGCTGGCCGGACACTACCGTACCGTCGGCTGCTACGGCGAGATGGCGCACGCTGTTCATCTGCTCGGGCAACTGCTCCTTGCTGATTAGCGTGCCGTCACGATGCAGCAGTACAAGGCTCGGCTCCATGGCGTCGAGGTTCATCATTTCGCGGCTGTCGTCTTCGGTGCGGATGCCACCGTTGGCGATTACCAGCGTCTCGCCATCCGGCATCCAGAGCAACTGGTGCGGGCCCATACCGTGGGTCGAATGTTCTTCGGCGCGGACCATTCGGCGCGCTTCGACGCGATAGACGCCAAGCACGCCGCGGCCGGCATCGGCCGTATCGTTCTCGGTGGTATAGAACCAATCGCCGCTGGCGTGAAATACGCCGTGGCCATAGAAATGTCGATCGGGGGGCGAGGCCAGCACTTGTAACAACGTGCCGTCACGGCTGTCGATCAGATAGCTCTCACGGCTCGGCCGGCGCCCGACGAACACGGCTAGCGGCAGCTGTGGATGGGCATAGACATCATGGCATCGCTCGCTGACCGGGGTGGCGAATACACGCGTTCCGTCGAGCCGGTAGCCCACCGCGTAGTGACGACCATCCGCATCGTCGCGCGCGGAAAGCAGCAAGGGGTGGTCGGTGTTTCGGGTGAGCGTCCAGCCGCCGACGGCGGTCGCTGCGACCAGGGCACTGCCCAGGCCGAGAAAGGCACGGCGTTTCATGATCAATCTCCGTCGTGGGCATTGAAGCCGATCTGTACGCCCAGCGCCCGCGCCAGTTCGTTCTGGTGCAGGCGGTACAGGACGTCGATCTCCTGGTACAGCTCGTTCAGCCGTGCACGTCCGGCTTCGTCTGCAACCAGTTCGCTGAACGGCAGCATGATGTCGGCCAGCTGTTGGCGGGTTATGGCGTAGGCGACATCAATGCGCTCGATCAGCTCGGTTTGTGCCGCGGGGATCAGCTGCTTGAGGCCGTTATCGTCACTGCCTTGCCAGAGTTTCTGTGCACCGGCGAGGGCTGCGTCGATGCTGCCAAGCGTGGCATCGCTGCGCCAGGCCTCGGCCTGGAAAGGCTGCGGGAAGCCCTTGCTCTGGCGGCCCAGCGGAGCGCCGAGCTTTTTCTTCAAGCCATCCAGTGCGGTAACCTGCACGCGCAGCAGATCGGCGATCGCCTCCTGCGAGTCGGCGTAGCGTTGGTTGGGGAACTCACTCAGCTGTGCGGCCATGCCGTCTTCGCCTTCCCAGTCCTGCAGGATGTTGGCGGCGAGCTTCTGCTGGTGCTCTCCGATTGCTTCCAGCAGCTGGCAGTAACGCGCCTTGACCTGGCTGTCAGCGAGGTCGACTGCCTTGTCGTAGAGCACGTATTCATATGCCGAAAGGCCCTGCAGAACGACACTGCCGTTCTCCAGGTCGGCCTGGGTCAGCTCGGGTTTGTTCTTCAGCAGAGCAGTGACCTGACGCTCCACCAGGTTTTTCCTGTCCGGCCAGAACTGCACCTGCCAGGCTCGGTTGCCTTCGCCCATCGGGCCGATCAACAACGGCTGCAGGCCTGCCCAGGCGAACTGCGCCCGCAGGAAGGCGTCACGCGCAACATCGAGCTCTTCGTTGCCGGCGCAAAAGGCGATGCTGCTGGCGGCCATGCGGCGGTTGGTTTCGGCCCATTGGCTATACGCCGGAAGCAGGACGTCATCGGCCAGCGTCTTGCTGGTTTCCGCGAGTGGATCGGATGGCGCGCAGGCACCGAGCAGCAGGCCCAGTGCGGTGGCGGTGACGGCTGAAAGACAACGATTGGTGTACATATTGTTCCTCGGCAAGGCCGGACAGCGCTGGCTGGTCCGACGCTAGAGTGATTCGAGAAAGGCCAGCAGGGCGCTGCGCTCGTTGCTGTCGAAGCCGAGCACTGCCTGCCTGGCCTGTTCCGCTTCGCCGCCGTGCCAAAGTATGGCTTCGAGCAGATTGCGGGCACGTCCATCATGCAGGAATTGGGTATGGCCGCTCACCGTTTCGGTCATGCCGATGCCCCACAGTGGTGGCGTGCGCCACTCACTGCCGCTGGCCTCGAATTCGGGGCGGTGGTCGGCAAGCCCTTCTCCCATGTCATGCAGCAGCAGATCGGAGTAGGGATGAATGTTCTGGTTGGCCTGTTCCGGTTCTGCGGCCTCGCCCGTGGTGAATGCCGGTACATGGCAGCGCTGGCATCCGGCTTGGTGGAATAAGGTCTTGCCTGCAAGTACTTGCCGATGGTCGACGTTGCGCCGCACCGGTACGCCAAGGTTGCGGGTGTAGAACAGTACCAGTCCGAGAATGTTGTCGCTGACTTCAAGGTCGCCGCCGTGGGGCATAGCACGACAGTCCTGCTGTCTTTCGGTGCAACTGCTGCCTGCAAAAATGCTGGTGGCAAGGCCCATGTCGTTGAAGAAGGCGTCGGCGTTCTGCTGGTTCAGATTCGGTTGCCCGGCCTTCCAGCCAAAGCGGCCTAGCGCCGTCTTGCGGGTGATCTGGTCGAAGACACGGTTGGGCCGGCCGGAAATGCCGTTGCCGTCGCGATCGTCGGGATCGGCATTGGCCAGCAGCGCCTCTTCGGGGATGGCTTCCAGCAGGCCGAGGCCGATCATGGCCGGCGCCACCCGGACGGAGAATCGAGTGTCCAGCTGCATCGGGCCGTAGCCCAACTCGGATATGTCCAGCTGTGGAACTCGCAGCTCGACTTCAAAACCGTCAGCGAAGCGCTCGATCCGTCTGCCATAGCTGAGCCGGACCTTGCCTTCGGGCGCCACGCCGGGGATCGCCATGTCCTGCAGCTGGCCGCCATAGGTGGGTTCTGGTGCGATACCCCGTTGCGCGACGACTTCGGCGTGCTCGGCGCCAGCAGGAATCGATAGCCGCACCAGCATCGACACGGCGTTGCCGCGCTCGGTTTGTGCGGGGCGGCCGCGTCCATCCTTGATATGGCAGTTCTGGCAGGCGTTGGTGTTGAGCAGCGGGCCGAGCCCGTCGCGAGCTGTGGTGGAAGAGGGGGCGATTACCCAGGGATTGCGAAAAAAGCTGTTGCCGACGCTGAAATCCAAGCGGCGCACCGGCGACAGATTGGCCGATGGCATCGAAAAGGCATTCGGATCGAATTTCATCACCGTGGCGTCGCCTGCGGACAATGCCTCTCCTGGCTCGGCCTGTGTGAAGTGCGGCGTCTGCTCCCCGCAGCCGCCCAGGCCAAAGGCCAGGAGCAAGACAGTAGCGGAGCGAAAAAGCAGGTGCATCGAGTAATACCAGTGCCGTAACAGGGCGGCGATCTTAGCAGGCTAATGGAGCCTGAATAAGAGGAATTTGCATTTAACCGTGTGCTTGGCGGGTCGAACCCGTGCTGAACGCGGTCGTTGTAGCGGTAAAAGAGAGAGCGGCATTGCGTCGCCCTCTCTCGTCTTCGCGAACGCAGGTCAGAACCGGTGGTCGGCCGTGTCCGGGTTCAGGTCGCTGATGCCCAGGGCGGCAGCAGCCTTCTCGATCGAACCGGTCTGCTGGACCAGCGCGGCGATCGCAGCGCGGACCTTTTCCTGGCCTTCGCTGTTATCCGGACCGATCAACTGATCGAAGGCTTCGCCGTCTTCTGCGCTGGTGACCAGCACTTGCAGCTTGGCTTCGGTGGTTTCCAGGTCGGTTTGCAGCGTGCTGTCGAGTTGCGGATCGGTGCCTTCGACCAGCGATGCCAGGCTCGGGCCGCTGAGCGTGCGGCCGTCCACGCGCTGATACTCGCCGAGGTAGACGTTACGGATGCCTTTGGCGTTGTAGTAGTGGGAGTTGTGCGTGTTGTCGCTGAAGCAGTCGTGCTCGTCTTCTGGCGAGTTGGCTTCCAGAGCGACCTTCATGCGTTCGCCGGCCAGCTCGCCCAGCGACAGGCTGCCCATGCCGAAGAACATCTTGCGCAGGCCGTTTTCGGCAGACTCGCTCTCCAGGCTGGCGCGGTAGTTGTCAGCGACGCCGGCCTTCCACTCGCCGACCATTTCTTCGAGGTCACTGACCAGCAGCTCGGTGGCAGCCTTCAGGTAGGCGCGACGGCGGTCGCAATTGCCGCCAGTGCAGCCTTCACCTTCGATGAAGTCACTCACCGGACGTTCGCCGGCGCCAGCGTTGGTGCCGTTCAGGTCCTGACCCCAGAGCAGGAACTCGATGGCATGGTAGCCAGTGGCGACGTTGGCTTCGGATCCGGCCAGTTCGTTCAGGCTGGCCAGCTTCTCGCCGGTGATCTCGCTGACGTCGATCTTGTCTTCGCCAATCTGCAGCTCTTTGTTGGCGATGATGTTGGCGGTGGCGCCAGGGTTGCCGAGGGCGTGCTGATAGTCACCTTTGACGTAGTCGATCATGCCTTCGTCCAGCGGCCAGGCGTTGAGCTGACCTTCCCAATCGTCGACGACCGGGTTGCCGAAGCGGAACACTTCGCTCTGCATATACGGAACGCGGGCGGCGATCCAGGCCGCTTTGGCCGCTTGCAGGGTTTCTTCGGTCGGATTGGCCAGGAGAGTGTCGACGGCATCCTGCAGTTTCAGAGCGGCACTGTGCGCGTCGCTGAAGACAGCATGTGCGATATCGGCGTAGTGCTTGACCACGGCCTGCGCGGCTTCGCTGTTCACGGTCTCTTGGGCAGCCGGTGCCGGTTCGCTCTGGGTTGTGGCGGCTTGCGGGGTAGCGACCTGTTCGGCCGGTGCTGTGTCTTCGCCGCAACCAGCGAGTGAAATGGCGACAGCCAGAAGGCTGGCGGTAGCCCAGACGGGAGTGCGTAGCATGGCGGGTTCCTTTGCTTGCAAGGGTGATATGAGTTTGGTCGACGGCAGGGCTGTGACAAACGGATGCGGAACATAATGCGAAAGATTTGCATTGTGTGCAAAGAAATGCAGCTGTTTTGACGGCTATCAGTCACCGAGCTCCGCGCTTCATCCACGCTTTTCGGCAATCCAGATGGTATGCCGGGTGCCGCGATTGCCGTGCGCGAACACCTGGACTTCTTCGGCGAGGAAACCTGACCTGGCAAGTCGTTGGGAGAAGGCCTGATCGGCACTGGCCGACCACACGGCAAGCAGACCTTTGGGGCGCAGTGCCCTGGCGCAAGCGTCGAGCCCGGTTGAGGAGTACAACCAGCTGTTGCGCTTGTGGGTCAGCCCCTCGGGGCCGTTGTCTACATCGAGCATGATGGCGTCATAGCCCTGCGGCTCGCTCTGCAGAACCTCGGCGACATCGCTACGCAGCACGCGGGTTCGTGGATCGTTGATCGGCATGCCGGACTTCGCGCCCAACGGGCCACGGTTCCAGTCGATCACGCCGGGAACCAGCTCAGCGACCTGCACCTCGGCATCCGCGCCGAGATGTCTGAGCGCCGAAGCGAGGGTGAAACCCATGCCCAAGCCGCCAATCAGCACCCGTGGCTGCGGCCGCTGCGCGATCTTGCGGCAGGGTATCTCCGCCAGCGCATCTTCCGAGCCGTGCGTGCGGGTGTTCATCAGCTGATTACCGTTGCCGCCCTGGATCTTGATAACGAAGTCGTCGCCATACGCGAACAGACACAGGGCACCGCCGCCATCCGGAATTTCGACGCTGTCGATCCATACAAAACGCTTCATCGATGATGCTCTTGGGTTGGCATTAGAAGGGAGCCGCGCTTGGTGCACGGCGCGGCGAGCAGTGTTTACAGGTGCTCGGAGTTGAGCCTGTGCTCGAACCCCAGCGATTGCTCGAGCAAAGCGGTGAGTTCAGGCGCCGCCACGGGTTTGCTGTAGTAGTAACCCTGACCTTCGTTGCAGCCCTCGTCGATCAGGTAGCGTTCCTGCTCGGCGGTCTCCACACCCTCGGCGATCACCAGCATGCCCAGGCTCTTGCCCAGCTGGATGATGGCTCGAACGATGGTCGTATCGCCTTCAACAGCGGCCATATCGCGAACGAAGCTCTTGTCGATTTTGATCTTGTCCAGCGGCAGGCTTTTCAGATAGCTCAGCGATGAATAGCCGGTGCCGAAATCATCAATGGCGATCAACGCGCCGGAGCGGCGCAGGCTGTGCAGGTTATGGGTGGCGGCGGCGATGTCTTCCATCAGGCCCGTTTCCGTCACCTCGAGCTCCAGCGTCTCGGGCGGCAGCCTGTGACTGCTGAGCAGGTTGCTGATCATCGCCGGCAGCCCGGCGTGGTGCAGTTGAACCGTGGACAGGTTGACAGCCATGCGCAGATCACTGAAACCTTGTTGATGCCATTCGCTCAGCTGTCGGCAGGCCTGGTCGAGCACCCACTCGCCGATGGCGATGATGCTGCCGTTCTGTTCGGCGAGAGGAATGAATATGTCGGGCGGAACCAGCTTGCCGCTCGGGTGGGACCAGCGAAGCAAGGCTTCGACACCGGTGATGCGTTTGAGGCGGTAGTCGATCTGCGGCTGATAGACCAGGTGAAACTCGCCCCGGACAAGCGCCTCGGCCAGGTCATTCTGCAACTCCCGGCGCGTCCTCATTTCGCTGTCGATGCTGGCGACATAGAACTGATAGCGATTGCGTGAGCGGCTCTTGGCCAGAGTCATGGTCTGCTCAGCTTTCTGCAGCAGCTTTTCAGTGCTGCTACCGTCTTCGGGGTACAGCGTGATGCCGATGGTGGCGCGCAACCGTATGTGCTGATCGTCGAGGGTGACGGGCCGCTCCAGATCGTCGAGCACCTTCTGCGCCAGCTAGGCGGCTTCGTAGGGTTGTTCGAAACCGACCAGCACCAGTACGAACTGGTCGCCGCCCAGCCGGGCGAGCGCTCCGACACGCCCACTGTGGCGGCGTAGACGATCGGCCAGCGCCACCAGCAGGCGATCGCCGTTCTGGTAGCTGAACCGTTCGTTCATGCCCTTGAAATCGTCCAGCCCGAGGCAGAGCACGGCCACGCGACGTTGCAGTCGGGCGGCTTCGCTCAGGATGTTGTCCAGCTGCTGTTGCAACTGCAGGCGGTTGGGCAGGTTGGTGAGCGTGTCGTATTGGGTCATGCGTTGCAGGTTGCTTTCGGCGGCATGGCGCAACTGCATGTTGTGCTGAATGGAGGCGAGCAGACCATTGGCCGTTTCGACCCAAAGCCCCAGTTCATTGCGCTCATGTCCCTTGGGCATCGGCAGCGAGTGCTCGCCAGGGCGGCCCGGATTGATGCGCGACATGTGCTCGATGAGCTTGGTCAGCGGTCGTGTGAGTAGGCATTCATAGATCAGGTACAACAGTAAGCCCAGTACCAGCGCACGCAGGATGCCGACGACGAAGAGCACGGCCGAGCTGCTGAGAAACGCTTCGCCATAGGGGGCGGTATCGAGTGTGATGCGCAGATCGCCGTAGTACTCGTTATAAGGCGGGCGGCCAATCAGGGGGATCGAGAACTCCTGATCGCGGCCTAGTATCGGGTCGGTCAACCAGCGCGAGGGACGTGGCATGAGCGGGCGGGACTTGGCCGCCAAAGGCGCTTCCCCTGGGTGGCCAATCGAGGCTTTGCGAATCGACTCGTGCCGGAACAGTCCTTCCATGACCTGCGCGGCCATTTCCCGGTCCAGGCTATAGATCGCCTGAGTGGACGTGTCGCGGGTCATGCGCAGGATTCGTTGGGCTTCGGCATCGATCAGCTGGCGGGTCTTGTAGGCATCGAAGACGATCTGCGCGCAGCTCAGTACCAGGCCAACGGCAAGCGCAGACAGCAGAACGATGCGGAGCAGTTTCCTGGACAGACTGTTGCGCAATGCGGTCAATAGAACTTCCTTCTTCCGAGCCGGTGCCCAGCGCAAGTATCGGTTGTCATAGATCAGGCGTCAAAGGCGCGATGCCGCTTATAAGGCAAAACGTGATCAGAACGATGGCTCGCATGGAGCACCTTCCGTCGACCGTTCCTGCCCTGCACAGCATGCTCCAAAGTACGATTCTAGACAGGCTGGAGCCATATCGGCTGGTCCATGTCGGCTCAGGTGATCGCCGGCTCTTCCTTGACCTCGCAACCCTTGATGACCATACGAATGATCGTTTCGGCAGCCGCTTCGTAATCGGCATCATCGAGTGCGGCCTTGCCCGTTACGGTGGAAATCTGCCAGTCGAAATCGGCATAGGTCTGGGTCGCCGCCCAGATGCTGAACATCAGATGATGAGGGTCGACCGGCGCCATCAGTCCCTTTTCAATCCAGCCCCGGATGCGCGCCACATTATGGCTGGCTTGGGCATTGAGCTGCGCGGCACGCTCGGCTGGCAGATGTGGCGCGCCATGCATGATCTCGCTGGCAAATACCTTGGAGGCGCAAGCATGTTCCCTGGATATGCGAATCTTGGTGCGGATGTAGGCGCGTAACACGTCTGCCGGTTCGCCGGGCTGATTGAACGGAGCAGATGCCTGTAGCAAGGGCTCGACGATACTGTCCAGTACCTCGCGATAGAGGTTTTCCTTGCTTTTGAAATAGTAGTAGACGTTGGGCTTGGGCAGCCCGGCGCGGTCGGCGATGTCGCTGGTTTTGCTGGCGGCGAAGCCCTTCTCGGCGAATTCTTCGCTGGCAGCACGAAGGATCAGTTCTTTGTTGCGTTCGCGGATACTGGACATAGGGCCTGTTCGATTCATGACCACCCAGCCTGGTGGCCTGCCGCCGCATCCTAGCACCGGCTTCCGAACGGTCTCAAGGCAGGACGGCAACCTTGATGCGAGCGGAACCTGGACGGAAGACAGCGAGCGTATGCCTTCCGCCAAGTCACGTCTTTAGCGGTCGTTTGGCGCTCGCAGGTCAAGAGCGCCGGTCCTCGGCGCTCGATCGAGCTGCTTCTGCGCCGGCCGGCAAACGGTCATCAAGTCTCGGTGGCTTTGACCAGTAGACAGCTGCTGCCAAACATCCATTATGTATACGCATTGGCTTCAAGCCTGTGTACGTTAAAAGCCGCGGTCAGGTCGCCAGCGGTTTCTCAGCGCCGTCGCCGCCAGCGATCGTCGAAAAGCTGTTCGACCGGTCAGGTTGGACTCGACTACCACAATCTGCGAACAGCTGTTGAAACAATAAATTTGAAAATTGCGCACGATTATGGCGGGCGAGCCTCGAGAGCCCGCCAGGTATGGCGCTGCAGCGGTCAGCGGTTGGCTTGCAATTCGAGGGAGACATTCTCGGCCAGGCCGGCGCCGGCTTCGCTCATGGTCAGGTAGGTGCGATCCGCGCCGGCCTCCTCAATCCGCTGGGCAATGTCTTCGTACATCGCGTGGGAGACGATCAGCCCGTCGAACCCTTTGCCGCGCAGTTTGCGCGTGGAGATGATCTTGGCTTCGGCATCGTTCATCGCCAGGATCACCGCCTCGACTTGGTTCATCTCCAGGCTCTCCCAGAACATCTGGTCTTCGGCGTCAGCGAACAGTACGTGGCGGCCTTTCTCACTGCTCTTTTCCACGGTTACCGGGTCCGAATCGAGGCTGATCAGGCGCCAGCCCTGATTCTGCAGGTGATCGTAGGCTGCACGTCCGGTTCGGCCCATACCCATGATCAGGATCTGCGCGTCACCCAGCGACACCGGCTGCTCGTCAGGGTGGCGTGTGTTGCGCTCCAGAGGGATCAGTCGTCTGGCAAAGCGGTCATAGAGCGGGTGGGAGATACGGTTGAGCTGAGCGGAAATGACGAACGACAGGGCCACGGTGATGGCCAGCGGGGTGAGCCATTGCGGGAGTACCACACTGGCAACGATCAGGCCGAATTCGCTGTAGTTGGTCAGGCTCGAGGCGCTGAGAAACGCACTGCGCGCGCGCAGGCGGAACAGCAGGAACAGGAAGAAGAACAGCGCACCTTTGAGTGGCAGTAGCAACGCCGCCGCGCCGGCAAAGAGCATGGCGTCCATGCCTGGCAACCCACCGATGCCGATCTGCAGGAAAAAGCCGACCAGAAAGACTTCCTTGATCGCCCACAGTGAATTGGAAAGCTCAGTGGCGCGCTTGTGCTTGGCCAGCATTGCACCAAAGGCCAGTGCGCCCAGTTCCGAACTGAGGCCCACATATTCGAAGCCGAGACCGCCTGCGACCAGCGCCAGCATCAGCCCCAGCAGCACCATCAGCTCCTCGTGGCCACTGTGATCGAGCAGGCGAAATAGCAACGGGCGCAGCAGCGGAAGGCCGAACACCAGCAGCGCCCAAGCCGAAGGAACCTTGCCGCTGGCGATGCTCATCACCACCAGGGCGATCAGGTCCTGAATGATCAGTACGCCAATGGCGACTCGGCCGTGAAAGGCGCGCAGCTCGCGCTTGCCTTCCAGTACCTTGGCCGCCAGCACGGTGCTGGAGAACGACAATGCGATCGCCAGCAGCAGACTCTCGCGCCAGCTGGTATCGAGAAACACCAGGATCGCCGGTAACACCATCAGGCTGGAAATGCCGAAATGCAGCAAGCTGCCGCCGATCACCTCGCGCCGTACCAGATTGCTCAGTTTGAGCTTGAGCCCGACGGTGAACAGCAGCAGCAACACACCCAGGTGCGCCAGGTGTTCGAGAATCACACTGTCGGTCGGGCCGACCCCGAAATGTCCGCCGAATGCGGCCAGGGCAAAGCCCGCGCCCAGGTAGCCGATCAATGGGGGTAACCCGACCGAACGTGCCGTCAGGCCCAGGGTGAACGCGAAGGCGATCCAGGTTGCTTCGATCATCGATCAGTCCTTCTCGGTTGGCGCGGGCGGGGTGACGGCGGGGCATTTTAACGGGGGTGTGACGCTTGTCGAGTCTCGGGTGTCGAGTGAGAAAAACAAGGCAGGAAAAACAAAGCCCGCACATGGCGGGCCTGTTTGTTTCTTGGCGCGCTGCCGTCAGTGGTGCGCGGCGCCGGCCAATGCCTGGCGCTCGGCTCCGCCGTCCGCCGGGTTTGATCTCGGGTTGAACTGAGGCCTCGCCTCGTGCTGCGTGGCTTGAGCGTCGAACAGGTGAAAAAAGCCGCGCCCGGGGCGCGGCTGGTGGCGCTGATCAGTCGATCGGTGCGCCCTTGTCAATCCAGGCGCCGAGCAGGTCGCGCTCCTCCTGGGTCATGTTGGTCATGTTGCCCAGCGGCATGATCTGGCTCGCGACGGCCTGCGCATGAATCTTCGCGGCCTGCTGTTGTATCTGCTGCGGCGTATCGAACATCACCCCGGCGGGCGCTGCGCTGAACAGCGGGCTGCTCGGCCGAGCGGCGTGGCAAACGCTGCAGCGCTCGTTGATGATGCGATGGACTTGGGCGAACTCGCTGTTGCCGGCTTGCTCGGCCGGCGTTGCTGCAGCGGCCTGTTGCGCCTCAATGCTCTGCTCGCGCGGGCTGGTCGGCACGGCGTTGGGTACGCCACCCTGACGGTTGGGCGCGGTGACGAACGCCAGACAGATCATGCCGACTGCCGCAGCCGGCAGCGTCCAGGCGAAGCGGCTGCTGTCATGGCGGGTGTTGAAGTAGTGCCGCACCAGCACCGCGAGCACCGAGATCCCGGCCAGGATCAGCCAGTTGTACGGGCTGCCGTAGCTGCTCGGAAAATGGTTGCTGATCATGATGAACAGCACCGGCAGGGTGAAATAGTTGTTGTGCCGCGAACGCAGCAGACCCTTGGCCGGCAGCACCGGATCCGGCGTGCGGTTCTGTTCGATGGCGGCGACCAGCGCCCGCTGGGCCGGCATGATGATGCGCAACACGTTGCCGACCATGATGGTGCCGATCAGCGCGCCGGTATGGATGTAGGCCGCGCGGCCGCTGAACATCTGCGAATAGGCCCAGGCAGCGAAGATTACCAGGATGAACAGCACCAGGCCGAGCAGCGCGGGCTTGTTGCCCAGCGGCGAGTCGCAGAGCAGGTCATAGACGAACCAGCCGACGATCAGCGAGCCGAAGCCGATGGCGATGGCCGCCGCAGGGGACAGCTCGCTGCCTGCTGCGATCAGGTACAGGCTGGGGTTGAGGTAGTAGACCACCATCAGCAGCGCCACGCCGGACAGCCAGGTGGTGTAGGCCTCCCACTTGAACCAGTGCAGGCTTTCCGGCATCTGCGGCGGCGCCAGCTTGTATTTCTCCAGGTGGTAGATACCGCCACCGTGGATGGCCCAGAGATCGCCTGACAGGCCCTCACGCGGGTTGGCGCGGTTGAGGTTGTTCTCCAGCCAGACGAAATAGAAGGAAGCACCGATCCAGGCGACGCCAACGATCATGTGAATCCAGCGAATAGTCAGGTTCAGCCATTCGGTCAGATGGGCGTCCATTTGTCATGCACCTCTTGCGGCCTGCAGGCGACCGTATTTCTTCTTGTTGAAATCGGCTTGAGCGCGTCGCCAACGCAGGCAAGGCAACGCCGAATGAGCCAGCGCAGTAGCGGTCATGTCGATTCCCGTTGGAGGTCGAGGAGGAGTTGCTGAGCCTCCGTGAAAAAGTACTCGTCGCAGTTGTTGCCAGAACCGCTGCGGTCGACCACCAGCCATTCATCCCGCTCTTCGATCGTCAGCACCGGGTGGTGCCAGACGCCGCGCTGGTAATTGACGCCCTGCCTGCCGTTGCTGCGGAAGGCGCGGACGTGGTCCGGTACAGGGGCATCGCCAAGTGGCGCGACCACCACCAGAAAGGGGTTGCCGAGCAGCGGTATGAACGCCTGGCTGCCCAACGGGTGACGTTCGAGCATGCGGATGACCAGCGGCCTGTCCAGCGCCTCGGCGACAAAGATGCTGATGATCGCCTGATCCTCCGGCAGAGCCGTCTCCACCGTGGCCAGCTTGTGGTAGCGGCGGGTCGAGCCGCTGTTGATCATGAAGAACTCGCTGCCTTCGGTCTCGATGACGTCGCCGAACGGGGCGAAGGCTTCCTTGGTCAACGGTTCGATGGTCAGTGTGCGCATGGTGACTCGCTGATAATCGGAGTGTTGTATAGGGCTGGTTGTACTTACTTGCTCACCTTGCCGAACAACCGCAGCCGGCTGACACCGCCATCGGGGAAGATGTTCAGGCGCACGTGGGTGATCGGGCCGAGCTTGGCGATCTGCTCGCTGAACGCGTGTTCGGCGTGCATCGACAGCTTCTGGCTCGGCAGCAGCTCGCGCCAGAACAGGCTCTGGGTCTCGATCTGGCTGTCGGTGCCGCCTTTGACGTACGCCGCCTGGATCGAGCAGCTGTCCGGGTAGTTGCCCTTGAAGTGCAGGGTATCGACGACGATGCGCTCGATCTCGCCCGGATGGCCGAGGGCGACGATCACCCAGTCGTTGCCGGGCGTGCGGCGGCGGGCGGTTTCCCAGCCGTCGCCCATGTTCTCGCCGCGGTTCGGGTTGAGGATGTTGCTCATGCGGCCGAAGTGTTCGTCCGAGCAGGCCAGGGCGCGACCGCCATTCAGCGCCGCCGCCAGGTCGATCTGTTGGTTGTCGCCGACGCGGCCCCAGTCGCGGAACGGAATGCCGTGCACGCGCAGGCGCGCCACGCCGCCGTCCGGGTAGATGTTGAAGCGCAGGTGGCTGACCGGCTGGCCGAAGGCGATCGCATGGTAGTGGTGGCTGTTGCCCTGCAGCTCGACGGCCGGGAGAATTTCCGTCCACACGGTGTCGTCGCTCGGGTCGCCGTCAGCGATGAAGCAGGCTTCCAGCGAGGCGGACGGCGGGTAGTTGCCGGTGAAGTGGCTGGTGTCGATGTCCACGCCCTTGATCTGACCCGGCACGCCCAGGCGGATCAGCGCATGGTCGTAACCTTCGAAGCGCTTGCGGCGCGACTCCCAGCCGTCCATCCACTTGCCGTTGTCATCGAACACACCCTCCTTCCATACGGCCGGTGTCGGCTGGAACAACCGGTTGACGTCGGCGAACCAATCGTCGGTGACGGAGAGGGCACGGGTGCCCAGGCGGGCATCGGCCAGGTTGACGTATTTTTCGAAGGGTACGGCATAAGCTTTCATGGACTCGTCTGCCTTGGATGAGAAGCGGTTGCTGTCATTGCTGCCTTTGTTGCGGCTGGTGCGCGCTACATCGCCTGCAGGCGGAACAGGGCGATCGTGTTGATTTCCGCCAGCGCCCGGGCGAATTCCTGTTCGGGACTGTTGTGCATGCGTTCTTCGAGCGCGGCGAGGATCTGATGCCGGTTGCTGCCCTTGACCGCCATGATGAAGGGGAAGCCGAACCTGGCCTTGTAGGCCTCGTTGAGTTCGCTGAAGCGGGCGAACTCCTCCGGCGTGCATTCATGGATGCCGGCGCCGGCCTGTTCCGAGGTGCTGGAGGCGGTCAGCTCGCCACGCACGGCGGCCTTGCCGGCCAGGTCCGGGTGGGCGTTGACCAGTGCCAGCTGAGTGTCGCGGTCGGCGGCGAGCATCGCCTGGGACAGGCGGGTGTGCAGCACCTCGACGTCGTCCAGCGTCGCGTCGACGCCCGCCTGGTAGACGGTGTCAGCCACCCAGGGCGAGTGCTCGTAGACGTCGGCAAAGGCGGCGACGAAGGCGTCACGATCCAGCGTCGAGGGTTTGATCGTCTTGAACGGGGTCATCAGTTGCGCTCCGCGATAAAAGGGTGGGTGGCGTGCCAGTGGCGGGCGATGTCGACACGCCGGGCGTACCAGACCTTCTCGTGGCCCTTCACGTATTCGATGAAGCGGGCCAGCGACGCCAGGCGCGCCGGGCGTCCGAGCAGCCGGCAGTGCATGCCGATGGACAACATCTTCGGCGCGCCTTCGCAGCCTTCGGCGTAGAGCACGTCGAAGGCATCCTTCAGGTAGGTGAAGAAATCGTCGCCGCTGTTGAAGCCCTGCGCCTGGGTGAAGCGCATGTCGTTGGTGTCCAGCGTGTAGGGGATCAGCAGATGCGGCTTGTCCGGCGTCGACGCGGGGTCCCAGTAGGGCAGGTCGTCGTCGTAGCTGTCGGAGTCGTAGAGAAAGCCGCCTTCCTCGCGTACCAGGCGCCGGGTGTTCGGGCCGGTGCGGCCGGTGTACCAGCCGAGCGGGCGTTCACCGGTGATCTCGCCGAGAATGCGGATGGCTTGCTGCATGTGCTCGCGCTCCTGCGCCTCGTCCATGTACTGATAGTCGATCCAGCGGTAGCCGTGGCTGCAGATTTCGTGTCCGGCGCCAGCCATCGCCTTGATCAGCTCGGGATGACGCTCGGCAGCCATGGCCACGGCGAAGATGGTCAGCGGGATGTCGTGCTTGTCGAACAGCTTGAGCAGGCGCCAGACGCCGGCGCGACTGCCGTATTCGTAGAGCGATTCCATGCTCATGTGGCGCACGCCTTGCAGCGGCTGCGCGGCGACCATCTCGGAGAGGAAGGCTTCGGATTCCTTGTCGCCGTGCAGCACGCAGCGTTCGCCGCCTTCCTCGTAATTCAGCACGAAGGACAACGCGATACGCGCATCGCCCGGCCAGCGCGGGTGCGGTGGGTTGCTGGCGTAACCGATCAGGTCGCGTGGGTAGTCGGCGCTCACGGGGTGCTTCCTGTATGGCGGGTCGTCATGGCACGACCGGACGGCTGGATTGTATACAAATTTTTTGAGGCTTTGTAAATAGCAAATTTCATCCTTTCGCTATAGCTGTTCTCTGCCGTGTCGCGATCGGCCACGCTCAAGCCCTTCTGTGGCTTGCAGGTAACGGGCCAAACGATGCCTGGAAAATTGTATACAAAAATATCTGCAGATTGTCTTGAGCGATGTGGGCTGGATGGTTATGCTCGGGGCAGTTTTCATTCAGCAGAGCGGAGGTGCCCGTGGGCCGATTGACCACACACGTACTCGACGCCGCCCACGGTTGCCCGGGCAGCGGAATCAAGGTGGAGCTGTATCGCGTCGAGGGTCAGGCGCTGACCCCGGTCGCAACCCGAGAGACCAATGCCGACGGGCGCTGCGACAGTCCGCTGCTGGAAGGTGCGGATTACCTGTCCGGCGTCTATCAGCTGCAGTTCAGTGCCGGCGACTACTACCGCCGCCGCGGTGTGGTCCTGGCGGACCCTGCGTTTCTCGATGTGGTGGTGCTGCGCTTCGGGATCGATTCGGCGCAGGAGCAATACCACGTGCCGTTATTGGTATCGCCGTATAGCTATTCGACGTATCGGGGTAGCTGAGGTCGCCGGCCGCGCCTCGTAGGGGCGCGGCCGCACCGCGCCCATGCGCGAACCTGGCTCCCTGAGTCCCCGGCCCGCCTTTAATGGCGGTTTTCTTTGGGTTCAGAACGGCTTTCCGGCTCATGCGTTTGTATACAAGAGTTGCACAGCAAATCGGTGGTCTCGCGGAGTGCGCGTGGCCTCTGTGCGTTGAAAGATTCGGAAGGCGAAATCGTGGCGCTGTGTATTGTGCACAAGGTTAACGGTGTCAGTAGAGTAATTTGTCAGCGAACTGCCAGTAGCGGCGCGAACCCCGTAAAGTTCGGCCTTGCCGACCTCATTTGCGAGCCATCGATGAACGAACAGTTGCAACCCCTGAAGAAGCCGAACAAAACCGGCAAGACTCGCACCGGGACGCAGGACGATATCGTTTATGCGCACATCTTCGATGCCATCCTCGAGCAACGTCTGGCGCCGGGGACCAAGCTCAGCGAAGAGGCGCTAGGCGAGATATTCGGCGTCAGCCGCACCGTCATCCGTCGCGCGCTGTCGCGTCTGGCGCATGAGGGGGTGGTACTGCTGCGGCCCAATCGCGGCGCGGTGGTGGCCAGCCCGAGCGTCGACGAGGCGCGGCAGATCTTCTTCGCCCGCCGCCTGGTGGAGCGCGCCATCACCGAACTGGCCGTGCAGCACGTCAGCGACGCGCAACTCGCCGAGTTGCGGCAGATGGTGAGCGATGAGCATGATTGCTTCGACCGAGGCGATCGCGGGGCGGGCATCCGCCTGTCCGGCGAATTTCACCTCAAGCTGGCCGAGGCGGCGAACAACGCACCGCTGGTGAGCTTTCAGCGCAGCCTGGTTTCGCAGACCTCGCTGATCATCGCCCAGTACGAAAGCGGCA
This sequence comes from Stutzerimonas stutzeri, assembly GCF_024448935.1. Lineage (GTDB taxonomy): Bacteria > Pseudomonadota > Gammaproteobacteria > Pseudomonadales > Pseudomonadaceae > Stutzerimonas > Stutzerimonas stutzeri_AO. Next base: position 51,220 of record NZ_JAMOIE010000012.1, on the reverse strand, counting down.
ATCGCGCGCACTGCTCGTACGACGAACACAATGAACTGATCGACGCCATCGCTGCCCGCGACAGCGACAAGGCGGTGCGCCTGATGATGCACCACCTGGACCACATCGACAGCAAGCTCAACCTCGATGAAGACAGCGCCTCGGGTGACCTGCATGCGGTCTTCGCGAACATCGTAGCTAAAAAACGGAAAGCCGATAAAAGCGCTTGAGGCTGAGGGCTGGGACGGAAAGCGGAAGGCTGATAAAAACGCTGGAGGCTTGAGGCGGGACGCAAAAGCAGCTTTTTCGTCCAGCCTCCAGCGCTTTTATCGATTTTTATCGGCTTTCCCTTTTATGTACTGAAACCCCGGCGGCGAAGGTTTCCTTCACCGCGCGATCGTCGCCAAGGATCATCAGGGCGAAGAGCTTTTCCTGCAGCGTTGTGGCCTGGCTCAGGCGGTAGTCGATCAGCGGCGTCGCCTTGTAGTCGAGCACGGCGAAGTCGGCCTCCTTGCCCGGTTGCAGGTTGCCGATCCGGTCGTCCAGATACAGCGCCCGCGCGCCGCCAAGGGTGGCGAGATAGAGCGCCTTGAACGCATCGAGCTTCTGGCCCTGCAACTGCAACACCTTGTACGCCTCGTTGAGGCTGGCGAGCTGCGAGAAGCTGGTGCCGCCGCCGACGTCGGTGCCCAGGCCGACGCGTACGCCAAAGCCTTCGACCTTGGCCAGGTCGAACAGCCCGCTGCCGAGGAACAGGTTGGAGGTGGGGCAGAACGATACCGCCGAACCGGTCTCGCCGAGGCGCTTGCATTCGTCGTCGCACAGGTGGATGCCATGGGCGAACACCGCGCGCGGGCCGATCAGGCCGTGGTGGTCGTAGACGTCCAGATAGCCCTTGCGCGCGGGGAACAGCTCCTTGACCCATTCGACCTCCTGCCTGTTCTCGGAGATGTGGGTGTGCATGTACAGGTCAGTAAATTCGGCGAACAGCTTGCCGGCCAGGGTCAGCTGCTCCGGCGTGCTGGTCGGGGCGAAACGCGGGGTGACGGCGTAATGCAGGCGACCCTTGCCGTGCCAGCGCTCGATCAACTCCTTGCTGTCGGCATAGCCTGATTCGGCGGTGTCGGTGAGGAAATCCGGCGCATTGCGGTCCATCAGCACCTTGCCGGCGATCATGCGCAGATTGCGCTTCTCGCAGGCCTCGAAGAAGGCGTCCACCGATTGCTTGTGCACCGTGCCGAACACCAGCGCGGTGGTCGTACCGTTGCGCAGCAGCTCGCCGAGAAACAGCTCGGCCTGCTCGCGGGCGTGGGCCATGTCGCTGAAGCGGCCCTCGTTAGGGAAGGTGTAGGTTTCCAGCCAATCCAGCAACTGCGCGCCGTAGGAGCCGATTACGCCGACCTGCGGGTAGTGGATATGGGTATCGATGAAGCCTGGGGTGATCAGCGCGTCCGGGTATTCGATGACTTCGGTGCCCGCTGCCAGCGTCGGTAGCAGCTCGGCAGCGTGGCCGATGCGCGCGATCTTGCCGTCTTCGACCACCAGCAGGCCGTCCTCGAAGTATTCATGGGATTGCTCGATGCCCCCTTCGCGCGGGTCGGCGAGGCAGTGGAGCAGGGCGGCACGGTAGGCTTTGGCTTGGGACATGGTGGTTCTCAAAATCGTGGTGTAAGTGTTCCGGCCCGGAATCAACGGGTAATTCCAAAGGATTGGGTTCTATTCGTAGGAGCCAGCTTGCTGGCGATCCTGTCGCGTTGAGCTCATTCGTAGGCAATCGCGCGCTTACGCTGCGAGCTGTGGCATCGGCCCGGAATCATCCCAGAGGCTTTCGGTTCTATTCGTAGGAGCCAGCTTGCTGGCGATCCTGTCTCGTTGAGCTCATTCGTGGGCAATCGCGCGCTTACGCTGCGAGCTGTGCCGCCTTCCGATATCAGCCCATGCGCGACCGCCTTGATGCCGGAACCAGCATCGGCACCGGCTTTTCACCATCCGCAGTTTTTTCACCGCCCTTTTCACCGAAATGCGCGTTGTAGGTGGCGATCACCTCGCCGGCGATGGACACGGCGATCTCCACCGGCAGCTTGCCCTTCACCTCGGCGATGCCCATCGGGCAGCGCATGCGCTGCACCGTTTCGGCCTGGAAGCCGCGGTCCCGCAGGCGGTGTTCGAACCGGGCGCGTTTGCTCTTCGAGCCGATCAGCCCGTAGTAGGTGAAATCGTTGCGCGAGAGGATCGCGGCGGTCAGTTCCAGGTCGAGCTGATGATTGTGGGTCATGACGATGAAGTAGCTGCCGGCGGGCATGTTATCCACCTCCTCGACCGCATCGTCGTTGACCACCTTTTCCACGCCTCGCGGAATCTCGGCGGGGAATTCGTTTTCACGCGAATCGATCCAGCGCACCTTGCACGGCAGGCTGGCCAGCAGCGGCACCAGCGCGCGCCCGACATGCCCGGCACCGAACACGGCGATATGCGCCTGCGGCTGGCCCATGGGCTCGAACAGCAGCACCGTGGCGCCACCGCAGCACTGGCCGAGGCTGGCGCCGAGGGAGAAGCGCTCGAGGCGGGTGTCGCGGCTGCGCTTTTCCAGCATTTCGCGGGCGATCTGCTGGGCCTTGTATTCCAGATGGCCGCCGCCGATGGTGTCGTACAGGCGCTCACGGCTGACCACCATCTTCGAGCCGGCATTGCGCGGCGTCGAGCCGCGCTCCTCGATGATGGTCACCAGCACGCAGGGTTCGCCTTTGTGTTGCAGCTCGGCGAGTGCTTCGATCCAGTTGTGCATTTCGTTCTCCAGGGGCCGGAACAGCGTGGGGTTGCGCCGGCGCATCCGGGTTGCGGTCATGGTGCTTTGGTGGGCTGAAGCCCACCCTACGGGTCGTTTGCAGCGTGGCTCGTAGGGTGGGCTTTAGCCCACCATTGAGTTTCAGGCCGGTGCGCTTTCCGTGGCGCTTGACCCCGCCGCGGTCCGCTTTAACCTGCGCATCTGTTCCACGCCCCAGAGCACGCGCTCGGGGGTCGCCGGAGCATCGATCTGCGGCTGCGCCCGGTAGTCGGCCAGGCTGGCGACGGCGTCCTTGATCGCGCACCAGACCGAGATGCCGAGCATGAACGGCGGCTCGCCGACGGCCTTGGAGTGGAACACGGTGTCCTCGGGGTTCTTGCGGTTCTCCACCAGCTTCACGCGCAGATCCAGCGGCATGTCCGCCACCGCCGGGATCTTGTAACTGGCAGGGCCGTTGGTCATCAGCTTGCCCTTGTCGTTCCAGACCAGCTCTTCCATGGTCAGCCAGCCCAGGCCCTGGACGAAGCCGCCTTCGACCTGGCCGATATCGATGGCCGGGTTCAGCGAGGCGCCGACGTCATGCAGGATGTCGCTGCGCAGCATCCTGTATTCGCCGGTCAGGGTATCGACGATCACTTCCGAGCAGGCAGCGCCATAGGCGAAGTAGTAGAACGGCCGCCCGCGCGCCTGGCTGCGGTCGTAGTAGATCTTCGGCGTGCGGTAGAAGCCGGTGGACGACAGCGAGACCTGGCCGAAATAGGCCTGCTGGATCAGCTCCTCGAAGCTGATGTAGTGGTCGCGCAGGCGCACCTGGCCGTTCTTGAACTCGACGTCTTCCTCGAAGATCTGCCACTTGCGCGTGGCGAACTCCACCAGCCGCTGCTTGATGGTCTGCGCCGCGTTCTGCGCCGCCTTGCCGTTGAGGTCGGTGCCGCTGGAGGCCGCCGTCGGCGAAGTGTTGGGCACCTTGTCGGTATTGGTGGCGGTGATCTGGATGCGCTCGATATCCACCTGGAACACCTCGGCCACCACCTGCGCGACCTTGGTGTTCAGGCCCTGGCCCATCTCGGTGCCACCGTGGTTCAGGTGGATGCTGCCGTCGGTGTAGACGTGCACCAGTGCGCCGGCCTGGTTGAGGAAGCTCGCCGTGAAGCTGATGCCGAACTTCACCGGCGTCAGCGCCAGGCCCTTCTTCAGGATCGGGCTTGCGGCATTGAACGCGCGGATCGCTTCGCGTCGCTTTGCATAGTCGCTGCTGGCTTCCAGTTCGGCGGTCATCTCCTCGAGCATGTTGTGCTCGACGGTCTGGTAATAGTGGGTGACGTTGCGCTCGGTCTTGCCGTAGTAGTTGCGCTTGCGCACCTCGAGCGGGTCCTTGCCCAGCTCGCGGGCCACGGCATCCATGATCTCCTCGATGGCGACCATGCCCTGTGGGCCACCGAAGCCGCGGTAGGCGGTGTTCGAGGCGAGGTTGGTCTTGCAGCGATGGCCGTTGATGGTGGCGTCGCCCAGGTAGTAGGCGTTGTCGGAGTGGAACATGGCGCGGTCGACGATCGAGCCGGAGAGGTCCGGCGAATAGCCGCAGTTACCGGCCAGATCGATCTCGATACCGTGCAGCAGGCCGTCGTCATCGAAGCCGACGTCGTATTCGACGTAGAACGGGTGACGCTTGCCGGTCATGGTCATGTCTTCCATGCGCGGCAGGCGCATCTTGGTCGGGCGGCCGGTGAGGTGTGCGATCACTGCGCACATGCACGCCGGGCCGGCGGCCTGGGTTTCCTTGCCGCCGAAGCCGCCGCCCATGCGGCGCATGTCGATGACGATCTTGTTCATCGAAACGCCGAGCACTTCAGCCACCAGCTTCTGCACCTCGGTGGGGTTCTGCGTCGAGGTGTAGACGATCATGCCGCCATCTTCGGTGGGCATGACCGAGGACACCTGTGTCTCTAGGTAGAAGTGCTCCTGCCCGCCGATGTGCAGCGAACCCTGCAGCCGACGCGGCGCGCTGGCCAGGGCGGTGGCCGAGTCGCCGCGCTTGTGGGTGTGGCTGTCGAGCACGAAGTGCTTCTTGTGCAGCGCCTCGACCACGTCGAGCACCGGCTCCAGATCCTCGTATTCGATGATCGCGGCCATCGCCGCCTTGCGTGCGGTTTCCAGGCTGTCGGCAGCCACGGCGATCACCGGCTGGCCGATGAACTCGACCTTGCCGTCGGCCAGCAGCGGGTCGCCGGGCAGTACGGCGCCAATGTCCAGCTGCCCAGGTACATCCTGAGCGGTGATGGCGATGGCCACGCCCGGCACCTCATAGCACGGCGCCGTGTCGATGCGGACGATGCGGGCGTGGGCACGGTCGCTCATGCGTGCGTAGATATGCAGCTGGTTGGGAAACTCCAGGCGGTCGTCGACGTACACCGCCTCGCCGGAGACGTGCTTGGGCGCGCTGTCGTGCTTGACGCTGCGACCGACGCCGGTGACCAGATCCTGGGTGAACAGCGCCGCGATTTCTTCCTGGGTGCGGGTGGTTACGTGGTTAGACATAAGCGGTCACCCTCGTTTCGGTTTTCGGTGCGTGTTGTTCGAGGAAGCATTTGCGCAGCAGGTTCTGTGCGACCAGCAGGCGATACTCGCGACTGGCGCGGAAGTCGGTCAGCGGCGTGAAGTCCTCGGCCAGCGCATCGCAGGCCGCTTCCACGGTCTGCTGGTTCCAGGGCGCGCCGTTCAGGGTCGCCTCGCAGGCCGCGGCGCGCTTGGGAATCGCCGCCATGCCGCCAAAGGCGACGCGGGCATCGGCGACCACGCCATCGGTGATCTGCAGGTCGAACGCGGCGCAGACAGCGGAGATGTCGTCGTCCAGTCGCTTGGAAACCTTGTAGGCGCGGAACAGGCGAGCCGGCGAGGCGCGCGGCACGATGATCTTCTCGATGAACTCGCCAGGCTGGCGCGCGGTGACCTTGTAGTCGATGAAGTAATCTTCCAGCGGCAGGGTGCGGCTGCTGGCGCCCTTGCGCAGGATAATTTCGGCACCCAGGGCGATCAGCAGCGGCGGCGAGTCGCCGATGGGCGAGGCGTTGCCGATGTTGCCGCCCAGCGTGCCCTGGTTGCGGATCTGCAGCGAGGCGAAGCGCTGCAGCAGCTCGCCGAAATCCGGGTAGTCGGCGGCCAGCGCGGCGTAACAGTCGGTCAGCGGGGCGGCTGCACCGATCTCGATGCTGCTGGCTGTCACCTCGACCTTTTTCATCTCGGCGATATGGCCGACGTAGATCATTACCGGCAGTTCGCGATGGAACTGGGTGACTTCCAAGGCCAGGTCGGTGCCGCCGGCGAGCAGGCGTGCGTCCGGGTTGGCGCTGTAGATGTCGGCCAGGTCGCCTACCGTCAGCGGCGACAGGCAACGCTTTTCGCCGTCGCTGAGCTCGGCCATTTCACGCGGGGCGATGGCCTTGAGCTGGGCGATGGTCTCGGCTTCGCGGGCATCGAACTGGTCCGGCTGCTTGGCACAGCAGGCCTGTTCGGCGGCTTCGAGGATCGGCCGGTAGCCGGTGCAGCGGCAGAGGTTGCCGGCCAGGGCTTCGTGGGCCTGGTGCGGATCGTATTCATTGACCGCGCCGGCGTTCTTCTGCAAGGCGAACAGGCTCATGACGAACCCCGGGGTGCAGAAGCCGCATTGCGAGCCGTGGCAGTCGACCATGGCCTGCTGGACGCTGTGCAGCCGGCCCTGGTCCTTGAGGTCTTCGACGCTGATCAGTTGCTTGCCGTGCAGGGCGGAGACGAAGGTCAGGCAGGAGTTGAGGGTGCGGTAGCGCAGGCGATCACCGACGAGTTCGCCGACCACCACGGTGCAGGCGCCACAGTCGCCGGAGGCACAGCCTTCCTTGGCGCCCGTCTTGCCGCGGTATTCGCGCAGGTACTGCAGCACCGTGGTGTTGGGGTCGAGAGTCTGCTCGCGGCGCAGCTCACGATTGAGGAGAAACTGGATCACGGTTGCCTCCGGAAAGTTTTTCTGGGCTCTGGCGGTGGAAATTAGCCTTAGCTGACTTTTCGGTCAACTAATTCCTGACTCAAAAGTCAGTGCGGAGACGAGCGAACTTTTTCGCAGCAATGTGCATGCCGCTTTGGCTTGTCTGTCATATGTTGAGTGTGGCTCAGCCACACCAAGATTGCTGCTCGCCTCGACGGGCGCAAGGGGGTGGGCGGAGCGGCGAGTGAGCAACTCGCCGCGTTGTCAAGCGGGTCGAGGCTCGTGCCGTAACCTGGGTCTGTTGCGGCACGACGCCCCGTTAGGAGGCATCGTTCAGCCTGCGATCAGTGCCCGCGCAGCCTGACTGTGGTTGGCAATCAGTTCGGCTACGTCCAGACCTTCGATCTGGCCATCGATCACGCGCCACTTGCCGCCGACCATCACCCGGTCGGCTCGGTCGGCGGCGCACAGCAGCAGCGCGGCGACGGGATCGTGGCTGCCGGAGAAGCGCAGTTCGTCGAGCCTGAACAGGGCGAGGTCGGCCTGCTTGCCGACCGCCAGCTCGCCGATGTCGCTGCGCCCGAGCAGGCGCGCGGAACCGCGGGTCGCCCAGCCGAGAACCTTCTGCGAGGTGATCTTCTCGGCGCCGTAGCGCAGGCGCTGGATGAACAGCGCCTGGCGCGCCTCGAGCATCATGTTGGAGGCATCGTTGGAGGCCGAACCGTCGACGCCCAAGCCGATGATGGCGCCCTTGTCCTCGAGCTCCAGGGTGTGGCAGATGCCCGAGGCCAGGCGCATGTTGGAGCTTGGGCAATGGCAGATGCCCACACCGGCCGCGCCCAGGCGGTGAATCTCCACCTGGTTGAAATGGATGCCATGGGCCAGCCAGGTCCGCGGGCCGAGCCAGCCGACGCTCTGCAGATAGTCCACGGTGCGCATGCCGAAGCGCTTCGCGCAGAACTCCTGCTCGTCCAGGGTCTCGGCCAGGTGCGTATGCAGGCGCACGTCCCGCGCTTCGGCTATCTCGGCACAGGCACGCATGATCTCGGTGGTGACCGAGAACGGCGAACAGGGTGCCAGGGCAATCTGGGTCTGCGCACCGTCGCCGCGCTCATGGTAGCGGTCGATCAGCCGCTCGCTGTCGGCAAGAATCGTCTCGGCGTCCTGCACCACGCTCTTGCACGGGAGGCCACCGTTCTCCTTGGACAGGTTCATCGAACCGCGGGTGAGCATCGCGCGCATGCCCAGCGCGCGAACGGCCTCGACCTGGATATCGATGGCATCCTCGAGCCCGCCCGGAAACAGGTAGTGGTGATCCGCTGCCGTGGTGCAGCCGGACAGCAGCAATTCGGCCAGCGCCACCTTGCTCGCCAGCTGCAACGCCTGCGGCGTGAGCCGCGCCCAGACCGGGTAGAGGGTCAGCAGCCAGTTGAACAGTGGCTCGTTGACCGCCGGCCCCCAGGCGCGGGTGAGGGTCTGGTAGAAATGGTGATGGGTGTTGACCAGCCCCGGTAGCACCACGTGCTCGCGGGCGTCGAAGGTCTCGTCCACCGGCAGCGAGGGCGAGGCCCCGGCAGCGAGCATTTCGACGATGAGGCCGTTCTCGACCACCAGCCCGCCGGGGGCTTTCTGGTCGTTTGCGGTGAACAGGGCGAGGGGATTCTTGATCCAGATTCGATGAGCAGCCATGGCCGGCGTTCTCCTGAAGGGTTGAGTTCAGAGTAGCCAGCTCAGTTATGCCCTGTCTGCTGATCCAGGGAGACGCCTGGTCAGGGACGCCTACTAGTCAGGGATGCCTAGTCGGGAGACGCCTAGGAGACGCCTGGTCGGGAGACGGCTGGTCGGGAGACGTCTAGTCAGGGACGTCTACTAGTCGGGGACGCCTAGTCGGGGCGCTCGATCGGGCGCGCCTAATCGCACGCCTACCAAGGCGCGTGGAGCACCATAATGGCTCGCGGGCAGGTTGTCACTCTCTGCATTTATCTGCGTTTGCCTAAGGGAAGACGATGGGTTGCACCCATCTACCTGGGCGGTGCAACCGTAGGATGGGTGCAACCCATCGCTCCTGAGCGCCATACGGGACCCGTCCAGGGGAGGCCGATTAGCGTCCGAGCCCGCCGATCGGTGCGTCCGTGGAGTTGAATGGGTTTCACCCATCCTACGACAGGGCAATCGCAGCGCTTGCCGCTCGATGAGCCAGGTCCACGTGGGATGGATGCAACCTGTCGTGGCGTTCCCGGTTCCATGAGTTTGATCACGTAGGATGGGTGCTAACCCATCAAGGCAGTGCATCCATGAATGGAGCAGATACGCAACTGCGCAGGCGGAGCCCGTCATGACCTTGATGGGGCACCCATACTACCGCTGCGAGGGGTTTGTTCCAGGCATGAAAAAGCCGGGCTGGTGTCCGGCTTTGTCGGTTCCCTGATCAACCGCCCAGGTAAGCGTCGCGGACCTTGGGATCGCTCAACAGCGCTTCGCCGCTGCCCTGCATGACGATGTGCCCATTCTCCAGCACGTAGCCGCGGTCGGCCAGCTTGAGCGCCTGGTTGGCGTTCTGCTCGACCAGGAAGATGGTCACGCCGTCTTCACGCAGCTGCTCGATGATCTCGAAGATCTGCTGAATGATGATCGGCGCCAGCCCCAGCGACGGTTCGTCGAGCAGCAGCAGCTTGGGCTTGCTCATCAATGCCCGGGCGATGGCGAGCATCTGCTGCTCGCCGCCGGACATGGTGCCGCCGCGCTGCTGGAAGCGTTCCTTCAGGCGCGGGAACAACAGCAGCACCTTGTCCAGCTGCTCCTGAAAGTCCGTGCGGTTGGTGAAGAAGCCGCCCATGACGAGGTTTTCCTCCACGGTCAGGCGGGCGAAGATGCGCCGCCCTTCAGGCACCACGGCAATGTCTTTGCGCATGATGTCACAGGTCTGTTTGCCGACCAGCTCATCGCCTTCGAAGCGGATGCTGCCCGAAGACGCTTGCGGCGTACCGCACAGCGTCATCAGCAAGGTCGATTTGCCAGCACCGTTGGCACCGATCAAGGTGACGATCTCGCCCTTGCGGACCTCGACGTCGACGTTGTGCAGCGCCTGGATCTTGCCGTAGAAGGTCGAGACGCTTTCGAAATACAGCATGGTTACGCCTCCCCCAGATAGGCTTTGATCACGTCCGGATTGTCCCGAATCTGCTCCGGCGTGCCGTCAGCCAACGGGCAGCCCTGATTGATCACGACGATGTGGTCGGAAATGCTCATGACCAGTTTCATGTCGTGCTCGATGAGCAGCACCGTGACGTCATGGGTGTCGCGCAACATGCCGATCAGCGCCTTGAGGTCCTCGGTTTCCCGCGGGTTCAGGCCGGCTGCCGGCTCGTCGAGCATGAGGATGCGCGGGCGCGTCATCATGCAACGGGCGATCTCCAGGCGGCGCTGCTGGCCATAGGCGAGGGTGCCGGCCGGGCGGTTGGCCACGTCGGTGAGGTTGACCTGCTCGAGCCAATGGGCGGCGAAATCCATCGCCTCGTGCTCGCTCTTGCGAAACGCCTTGGTCTTCAACAGGCCGGACAGGAAGTTGGTGTTCAGGTGCCGGTGCTGAGCAACCAGCAGGTTTTCCACTGCGGTCATGTCCTTGAACAGGCGGACGTTCTGGAACGTCCGCACCACGCCCTTGCGGGCGATCTTGTGGCCCGGCAGGCCCTGGATCGCTTCGCCGTCGAGCAGGATCTTGCCGTCGGTAGGCTGGTAGAAGCCGGTCAGGCAGTTGAATACCGTGGTCTTGCCGGCGCCGTTGGGGCCGATCATCGAAACCACTTGTTTGTCCTGTACGCTCAGGCCCACCCCGTTGACGGCTAACAAGCCACCGAAGCGCATGGTCAGGCCGCGTACTTCAAGAATCGGGCGGCTCATCGCTTCAGCTCCAGGTAGGGGCGTTGCATGGGCAGCAGACCCTGCGGACGCCAGATCATCATCAGCACCATCAAGGCGCCGAACATCAGCATGCGGTACTCGCTGAACTCACGCATCAGCTCGGGCAACAGGATCATCACGACGGCGGCGAGTATCACCCCCAGCTGTGAACCCATGCCGCCGAGCACGACGATGGCGAGGATGATGGCTGATTCGATGAAGGTGAACGACTCCGGCGACACCAGGCCCTGACGGGCAGCGAAGAAGCTGCCGGCGAAACCGGCGAAGGTCGCGCCCAGTGTAAAGGCTGAGAGCTTGATCACGGTGGGGTTCATGCCCAGCGCGCGGCAGGCGATCTCGTCCTCGCGCAAGGCTTCCCAGGCACGGCCAATGGGCATACGCAGCAGCCGGTTGATCACGAACAGCGTCAGCAGCACCAGCAGCACGGCGATCAGGTAGAGAAAGATCACCTTGTTGATGGATTGATATTCCAGCCCGAAGAACTCATGGAAGGTCTGCATGCCCTCGGCAGCGCGACGGTCGAACGAGAGGCCGAACAGTGTGGGCTTGTCGATGCCGCTGATGCCGTTCGGACCACCGGTGAGATCGGTCATGTTGCGCAACAACAGACGGATGATCTCGCCGAAACCCAGGGTCACGATCGCCAGGTAGTCACCCCGCAGGCGCAGCACCGGGAAGCCCAGCAGGAAGCCGAACAGCGCCGCCATGGCGCCGGCAATCGGCAACGCCACCCAGAACCCGATCCCGTAGTAGTGCGAAAGCAGGGCATAGGTATAAGCGCCGACTGCGTAGAAACCGACGTAACCGAGATCCAGCAAGCCTGCAAGGCCGACGACGATGTTCAGGCCAAGACCCAGCATCACGTAGATCAGGATCAAGGTCGCGATGTCCACCGCGCCGCGCGAGCCGAAGAACGGCCAGGCGAGCGCCACCAGCACCAGTCCGATGATGATGTAGCGCTGGGTCGAGGGCAGGGTCAGGAAATTCCCTGCTCCGGCCGGTACCCGCGGCAAGTCAGGCGTCGCGGCCCAGCCGGCGGCGGCGTGATGACGGAACAGCTGCCAGAAGAACATGGCCACGGCGCAGGCGGCGATGATCCAGAAGGTATTCGCGTCGCTGCCATGGACTTCGAGGCGAATGCCGACGGTGGTGAGTTTCAGGCCGAACACCGGTACCGCTACGGCAAATACCAGCAGTGCGCTGAAAAACGCCGTGCGCAGATTGCGAGTCATACCTTTTCAACCTCCGGACGGCCGAGAATGCCAGTCGGACGGAACAGCAACACCAGCACCAGCAGGCTGAACGCAACCACGTCCTTGTATTGATCACCGAAAATGTCGGCGCCGAAGGCTTCTGCAACACCCAATACCAGGCCGCCCAGCATGGCGCCCGGGATGCTGCCGATACCGCCGAGTACCGCAGCGGTAAACGCCTTGATACCGGCGAGGAAGCCGATGTGCGGGTTGATCACGCCATATTGCATGCTGATCAGAACGGCCGCGACGGCTGCCAGCGCAGCGCCGATGACGAAGGTCAGGGCGATGATGCTGTTGGTGTTGATGCCTAGCAGGTTGGCCATTTTCAGGTCTTCGGCGCAGGCGCGGCAGGCACGGCCCAGGCGCGAGCGGGAAATGAACAGGGTCAGGCCCAGCATGGCGATGATGGTGACGACGAAGATCAGCACCTGCATGTAGGAAATCACCACCCCGTTCATGGCGCTTTCACCAAAGATGAAGTTGCCGGGCATCAGGTTGGGAATCGCCTTGTCCTTGGAGTCCTGGGCGAGCAGGACGACGTTCTGCAGGAAGATCGACATGCCGATCGCGGAGATCAGTGGGATCAGCCGGTTGCTTCCGCGTAGCGGTCGATAGGCGACCCGCTCGATGCTGTAGCCATAGGCGCTGGTGACGATCATGGCTGCTGCGAATGCGCCGATCATGAGGATGGGCAGCGAATCGAGCCCCATCATGGTCAGCCCGACGATGGCGATAAAGGTGACATACGAGCCGATCATGTACACCTCGCCGTGGGCGAAGTTGATCATGCCGATGATGCCGTAGACCATCGTGTAACCGATGGCTATCAAGGCATAAGTGCTGCCAACGGTCAGGCCATTGATCAGCTGTTGGAAGTAGTGGTAAAGCTCAGGCATTACATTCTCCTGAACACCCAGCAGCCCGTGCTCGACCGCCAAGGCGGACCTGCTTCGAACACGCTGCACGGAGAATGCGGCGCCAAGGGCTATGTGCGGATCACGCACGGGCCAGGTTCGAGGCGGGCCAGCTGTGCAGGCCACTCGCTTGGTTGAAGGTGTTACTGGGGCGTCCCGTGCTTGTGGCCGGGTTGGCCCCGATCAGCTAAAACAAAGCCCACAGCGGAGGCCGTGGGCTTCGGATCGGTTGGTTATGGGTTTACTTGGCTTCGGTCTTGGTGCCGTCCTGGTGCCATTCGTAAACCACGAAGTTGAAGTCTTTCAGGTCGCCCTTCTCGTCGAACGAGAGGTTGCCGGTCGGCGTATCAAAGGTGTTGCTGCGCAGCGCTTCGGCCACCTTGGCGGTGTCGGTGCTGCCGGCTTTCTCTATGCCTTCGGCAATGACCTGGACCGCGGCATAGGCCGGGAACACGAACGGGCCGCTTGGGTCCTGGTTCTTCGCCTTGAACGCGTCGACCAGCTGCTGGTTGCGTGGATCCTGATCGAACGACTTTGGCAGGGTAACCAGCAGGCCTTCGGAAGCCGGGCCGGCAATGGCGGAGATTTCCTTGTTGCCGACGCCTTCAGGACCCATGAAGCGGACGTTCAGGCCCTTCTCCTTGGCCTGGCGCAGCAGCAGGCCCAGTTCCGGGTGATAGCCGCCGTAGTAGACGAAATCGACGTCTGCCTGCTTGAGCTTGGAGATCATCGAGGAGAAATCCTTGTCGCCGGCGTTAATGCCTTCGAACAGGCCGACCTTGACGCCTTTCTCTTCCAGGGTCTGCTTCACCGCGGTGGCGATGCCTTCACCGTACTGCTGCTTGTCGTGGATGACGGCGACGTTCTTCGGCTTGACATGATCGGCGATGAAATTTCCGGCGGTGGGGCCCTGCAAGCTGTCCAGGCCGATGGTGCGGAAAATCAGCTCATAACCACGCGACGTGATGTCCGGGCTGGTCGAAGCCGCGGTGATCATCAGAATGCCTTCGTCTTCGTAGATATCCGATGCCGGTTGGGTCGAGCTGGAGCACAGATGGCCGACCACGAAGCTGATTTCGTCGTTGACGATCTTGTTGGCGACTGCGACCGCCTGTTTGGGGTCGCAAGCATCGTCATACACGACGCCCTCCAGTTGCTGCCCATTGACCCCGCCCTTCTTGTTGATCTGCTCGATGGCCATCCGGGCACCGATGAACTGCATGTCCCCGTACTGCGCGACAGCTCCGGTAACCGGACCGGCCAAGCCGATCCTGAGGTTGTCGGCGGCCAGCGTGTAGCTCGCTGCACCCGTCAAAGCGATAGCCGTGAATAGTTTCGAAAGACGCTGCTTGGTCTTCATATGCGCTCCGCTTGCATCATTATTTTCTAGGATTGTTCGGATCCTGCGCGCTGCAGTGTCGTCAAGGGCTCAGCGCCCCCAAACGGTACGGCAACTGTACCGGCACAGTGTAGAAGCGCCAGCACCCGTTTGCACGGTCAGGAATTCCATCCGATTGATGAGATTTACCCGAGCGCTATCATTGCGCCCTTTTCAGACTGGGTGAAGCTCATGCGCGAAGATTCAAGCACTCTCTATGCCAAGCTGCTGGGTGAGACAGCCTCGACTACCTGGCAGGAGCTGCAACCCTTCTTTGCTCGTGGCGCGCTGCTGCGGGTGGCCAGTGCCCTTGATCTGATCGCGGCGGCACAGGCGGTCGCTGAGGATGATCGGGAAAAAGTGACCGCATGGCTGGCAGAAGGCCATCTCGGCAAGCTTGAGGCAGAACAGGCCCAGGACTGGCTTGAGCGCGATCCGTCACTCTGGGCCGTTGTCGTTGCGCCCTGGGTGCTGGTCCAGGAACGCGGCCCGCAGCCGTCCCTGCACTGATCAGTCCTGCACATTTGAGGTGCAACTCAGGTGCAACGCGAAAACGCCTTCATTCATTGCGCCAGAGCAATTCCCAGGGCGTAGAATGGTTGCAGTTGCCGGCGGGCCTGGCAATCATCCGTCTCAGGCACGGCAGCGGGGGATACCGATATGGAGGCGCTGCTCGAAGGACAGGTCAGTACGGTACGTGGCGCGGTCGTCGACGTACTGTTCGGCGCGGGCTTGCCGGCCATCGGCGATGCGCTCGAGGTGTTGCGCGAAGACGCCGAGCCGCTGTTGATCGAGGTCCAGGCACATCTGTCCGAAACCGCCGTGCGGTGCATTGCGCTGGCCGCGACTGCGGGCCTGCAGCGCGGCGGTCGGGTACGCTCGCGCGGCGGGCCGTTGCAGGTTCCGGTGGGAGAGGCGGTGCTGGGTCGCTTGCTCGATGTCAGCGGTCGGGTCGGCGACAAGGGGCCGGCGCTGCCTGCCGATATTCCGCTTCGGCCGATCCTGCGTTCACCGCCTCCGCTTGCCGCACAGAGCGTCGGACGCGAGCTGTTTGCCACCGGTATCAAGGTCATCGACTTGCTCACGCCATTGGTCCAGGGCGGCAAGGCTGCAATGTTCGGCGGCGCCGGTGTCGGCAAGACGGTGCTGGTGATGGAGTTGATCCATGCCATGGCCGAGCGCTACCAGGGCCTCTCGGTGTTCGCTGGCGTGGGCGAGCGTTCGCGCGAGGGTCACGAGCTGCTGCAGGACATGCGCGATTCCGGCGTGCTCGACAAGACGGTGCTGGTCTACGGCCAGATGAGCGAACCGCCCGGCGCGCGATGGCGTGTCCCCTTGACCGCGTTGAGCATCGCCGAATACTTTCGTGACGAGCGCCGGCAGAACGTCCTGCTGCTGATGGACAACGTGTTTCGCTTCGTCCAGGCCGGTGCCGAGGTGTCCGGCTTGCTTGGCCGGCTGCCTTCGCGGGTGGGCTACCAGCCGACCCTGGCCGATGAGGTGGCGGCGCTGCAGGAGCGCATCGTATCGGTCGCTGGCGTGGCGGTTACCGCCATCGAGGCGGTGTATGTGCCGGCCGACGACTTCACCGACCCCGCCGTCACTGCCCTCGCTGTGCACATGGACAGCATGGTGGTGCTGTCGCGCGCGATGGCGGCCGAGGGTATGTACCCGGCCGTCGACCCGATCGCCTCGTCCTCGATCATGCTCGATCCGCTGGTGGTCGGTCAGGCGCACGTCGACACCGCCATCGAGGTGCGCCGCAGCATCGAGCACTATCGCAGCCTGCAGGACGTGATTTCACTGCTGGGCGTCGAGGAGTTGGGCGTCGAGGACCGCCGCATCGTCAACCGCGCACGGCGATTGCAACGCTTCCTGACGCAGCCGTTCACGGTCACCGAAGCCTTCACCGGCATGCCGGGCTGCTCGGTCAGCGTGGACGAGACGCTGGCTGGCTGCCAGGCGATCCTCGCCGGCAAATGTGACGACTGGCAGGAAAGCTCGCTATACATGGTCGGCACGCTGGATCAGGCCCGGGCCAAGGAACAGCAGCTGCGCGAGGAGCCCAGCGCATGAGTCGCTGCCTGCGCCTGCAGATCAGCACCCCGCGGGAGGTGCTGCTCGAGCTGAATGACGTGGTCGCATTTCGTGGTGAGGACGCCAGCGGGAGCTTCGGCCTGCTGGGCGGCCATGAAGACCTGCTCACCGTCCTGCAGCCCACCGTTCTGCGCTGGCAGCGCGCCGGCGGCGAGCGAGGGTATTGCGCGGTGCAGGGCGGGGTGCTGAGCCTCAGCGGGCAGGCCCTGCGGATTGCCTGCCGTGACGGCTTGATCGGCCCCCGACTCGAACAGCTCGAGGCAGGCATTCAGCGGGCGCAGCAGGCGCAGGTCGACAGCGAACGCCAGGCCCGTGTCGAGCACTTGCGTCTGCACACCCAGGCGGTGCGGCAACTGGTGCGCTACCTGCGTCCCGAAGCAGGGGGCGAATTACCCCAGGACTCCAGCGGAGGGTTGTCGTGACGGATCCGCACGAGGCGTTGCGCGAGGCGGCTCGGCGGGCGGCCAGCCGGGCCGAAGAGGCCGAGCGCGATCCCGAACCCTCGCTGGCGCGGCGTTTGGCGCAGATCGGTGTGCTCGGCTGGGCAATCGTCCTGCCGCTATTGCTGGGGTTGCTGTTGGGGCGCTGGCTTGACCGGCTGCTGGGGACGGGCGTGACCTTCGCCGCGGCGCTGCTCTGCTTGGGCGCAGCGCTCGGTTTGTGGTCGGCCTGGCGATGGATGCACCGCCAATGAACGCGGGCGCCGTTTTGACCCTGCTCTGGCCCCTCGGCTGCGGGCTGTTGGCCGGCGTGCTGGCCGGCGTGCTGCACTTCCATCTGCTGGCGCGAAATGTCCGCCTGTTCACGGCCGGCCGGGTCGGGCCGGGGCTGCTTCTGCAATTGGCGCGGCTGGCGGCGACGGGGACGGTGCTGGTGGCCTTGGCGCGTCTTGGCGCCGGTGCAGTCCTGGCCGGCGCAGTTGGGGTGCTGCTGGCGCGTCACCGCGCACTGCGCCGAGCCGGGAGCGAGGCCTCATGATCGGCTCGCCGCTCGACAGTCACATCCTCTTCCAGCTGGGGCCGGTCCCGATCAGCACCGCCGTAGCGGTGACCTGGGGCCTGTTACTGATGCTGGCGGCGACCAGCGCCTGGCTGACACGCCGGCTGGCGCTGCGTCCGACAGCGCTGCAAAGCCTGCTGGAACTGTTGATCGAAACCCTCGATGGTCAGATCCGCGACACCATGCAAACGGGTCCGGAACGATACCGCACGCTTGTCGGCACGCTGTTCGTGTTCATCTTGGCTGCCAACTGGTCATCACTGATACCGGGCATCGAGCCGCCCACTGCGGTGCTGGAAACCGACACCGCACTGGCGCTGATCGTGCTGCTGGCAAGTATTGGCTACGGCATCGTGGCCAAAGGCTGGACCGGCTACTTGCGGACCTTCGCCGAGCCGAGCTGGGTGATGATCCCGCTGAACATCGTCGAGCAGCTCACGCGCACCTTCTCGCTGATCGTGCGGCTGTTCGGAAACATCATGAGCGGCGTGTTCGTGGTCGGCATAGCGCTGTCGCTGGCCGGGCTGCTCGTACCCATCCCGTTCATGGCGCTGGACCTGCTCACCGGCGCCATCCAGGCCTATATTTTCAGCGTGCTGGCCATGGTTTTCATCGGCGCTGCCGTGGCGTCCTAGCGGCGTTCTGTATTGCGTTTCAACCGGAGGTGAACAGTGGACAACATGATCGAAATCGTCAGCATCATCGCAGCGGCACTTGCCGTTTCGTTCGGTGCGATCGGGCCGGCCCTGGCCGAGGGGCGCGCCGTGGCGGCGGCAATGGATGCCATCGCTCGCCAGCCCGAAGCCGCCGGCACCCTGTCGCGAACCTTGTTCGTCGGGCTGGCGATGATCGAGACGATGGCCATCTATTGCCTGGTCATCGCTGTGCTGGTGCTGTTCGCCAATCCGTTCATCCAGTGAGCGCGGTCGCCCGATGAAGCTCGACTGGTGGACCTTGGGGCTGCAGCTGATCAACGTGGCCGTGCTGATGTGGCTGCTGTCGCGTTTCCTGTTCAAGCCGGTGGCCGGGATCATTGCCGAGCGCCAGCGCGTGGCCGCCGAGCTGCTGGACCAGGCGGCAGCGGCCAAGGCCGAGGCCCAGGCGCTGGGCGACAGCGCGCAGGCGGCCCGCGACGAGCTGGCGCAGTCGCGCGCGGCCGCGCTGGAAGCGGTGCAGCAGGAGGCGGCGGCGTTGCGCAATCAGTTGCTCGAAGAGGCGCGCGCGGCCGCCGCGGAACACCGCGAGCAGGCGCAGCAGGCCTTGCAGGACCAGCAGCAGGCGGCCCGGCGGCGCACGGAGGCCGACGCTGCCCGGTTGGCACTCGACATCGCCCGCAAGCTGCTGGCCCGCCTGCCTGCCAGCGCGCAGGTCGGCGGCTTCGTCGATGGCCTGGTGGCGGGGCTGGCGCTGCTTCCGGAGGGTGTGCGGACCTGCTTGGGACAGGCGCCCCAGCACTTTGAGCTGCGGGCCCCGCGCCCTTTGGTCGACAGCGAGCTGGCCGAGATCCGTCAGGCACTCGCTGCCGCCCTGGGCCAGCCGGTCAGCCTCGAATTGGTGATCGATCCCGAGCTGGTCGCCGGGCTGGAGCTGAGTGGCGGCGCGGCGCTGGTGCGCAACAGCTTCCGTGCCGACCTGGAGCGTGTGCAACACGAGCTGCTGGATGTCGACCATGGCTGAGCGCGAAGCGAACGTCAGCGACTGGCTGGCCCGGAGCCGGGCCGCACTCGAGCGCACGCCGATCGGTGCCGAAGCGGGGGAGATCGGCCGGGTCGAGCAGGTTGGCGATGGCATCGCCCAGGTCTCCGGGCTGCCAGGGGCGCGCCTCAACGAGCTGCTGCGGTTCGGTGAGACCAGTTTCGGCTTCGTGCTGACGCTGGATGCCGAGCGTATCGCTGCCGTCCTGCTCGATGACCCCAGCGCCATTGCGGCGGGCACCGAAGTCCGTGGCACCGGCGAGGTGCTGCAGGTACCGGTCGGCCCGGAGCTGCTCGGGCGCGTCGTCGACTCCCTGGGCAGGCCGCTCGATGGCGGCGCGCCGGTCGAGGCCAAGCAATGGCTGCCCATCGAGCGCCCCGCGCCGGCGATCATCGATCGCGACCACGTCCGTGAACCGGTGGAGACCGGTGTGCTGATCGTCGATGCGCTGTTCGCCATCGGTCGTGGCCAGCGCGAGCTGATCATCGGTGACCGCGCCACTGGCAAGACCTCGTTGGCCATCGACGCCATCGTCAATCAGAAGCACTCCGAGCTGATTTGCGTGTATGTGGCGATCGGCCAGCGTGCCAGCGCGGTACAGCAGGT
Source organism: Stutzerimonas stutzeri (assembly GCF_024448935.1). GTDB lineage: Bacteria > Pseudomonadota > Gammaproteobacteria > Pseudomonadales > Pseudomonadaceae > Stutzerimonas > Stutzerimonas stutzeri_AO. The sequence goes on along the minus strand of NZ_JAMOIE010000012.1, from coordinate 31,632 downwards.
CATCGAGGCGGTGCGCGAGCACGGCGCGGCACAGCGCTGCATATTCGTGGTCGCGTCAGCATCCGCGGCGCCAGGCATGCAATGGGTGGCGCCCTTCGCCGGCTTCAGCATCGCCGAATATTTCCGCGACCGCGGCCAACATGCGCTGGTCGTGCTCGACGACTTGAGCAAGCATGCCGCTACCCATCGTGAGCTGGCGCTGCTGACCCACGAGGCGCCCGGCCGTGAGGCCTATCCGGGTGACATCTTTTACCTGCATGCGCGGTTGCTCGAGCGTGCCGCCAAGCTGTCCGTGGAGCTCGGTGGTGGCTCGCTGACCGCGCTCCCGATCGCCCAGACCGAGGCCGGCAGCCTGTCGGCGTACATCCCCACCAACCTCATCTCCATCACCGACGGCCAGATCGTGCTGGACAGTCACCTCGCTGCCGCCAACCAGCAACCGGCCGTGGACGTCGGGTTGTCGGTGAGCCGGGTCGGCGGCAAGGCGCAACCGCGGGTTCTGCGAGACGTGGCGGGGCGGGTGCGTCTTGATTACGCGCAGTTCCTCGAGCTGGAACTGTTTACCCGCTTCGGCGGGCTCAGTGACAGCCGGGTCAAGGCGCAGCTTCAGCGCGGTGAGCGCACCCGCGCAGTGTTCGCCCAGCCTCGGTTCGCTGCCTTGCGCCGGATCGACCAGGTGGCATTGCTGGCGGCCCTGTCCGAAGGTGTCTTCGACGCCTATCCGGCTACGTTGCTCAAGACCTTGCGCATACGCCTGCCGGCCTGGCTGGATGCGCGCGCCGCCGCGCTGGCGCAGGAGGCCCGGCGCAGCGGGCAATTGACCGATGCGCAGCGCACCGCGCTGGTCGCCGAAGTCGCGGCCCTGTGCGCCGAACTGGGCGGTACCGCGCCGTGAGCAGCCGCCTCGGCGAGCTGTCGCGCCATCTGGAGACCACCCGGGAACTGGCGGGGGTGATCGGCGCCATGCGCGGCATCGCCGCGGCCCGTTCGCGCGATGCCCAGCAACGCCTGGCGGGTGTACGCGCCTATGCCAGCACCCTGGGCCAGGCGATCGGCGAAGGCCTCGGCCTGCTCGACGAGATCGACCGTCCCGCGGCGCCGGGCAATGGCTTGCACGCCCACCTGCTGCTGGTGATCTGCGCCGAGCAGGGCTTCGTCGGCACCTTCAACGAGCGGCTCATCGAGGTGGCGGCCGAGCGGCTGCAGCAGCGGCCGGGTGATCTGCTGGTGGTCGGCGCACGCGGACAGATGAGCGCCGTCGAGCGTGGCCTGCACCCGGTCTGGGCGCAGCCGATGGCAGTGCATCCGGATGAAACCCAGGCCTTGGCCGGGCGCATCGCCGAGGCGCTCTACGCGCGCCTTGATCCGGTGCAGGCCATGCGGGTCTCGCTGGTACACGGCGTGCCGGGGCAGGCGGGCGCGCAGGCGATCGTCACCCGCTCGTTGCTGCCGTTCGATTATTCACGTTTCCCGGTGTCGCCCGGCCAGCGGGCACCGCGGGTGAATCTCGACCCCGGCCGGCTCGTCCAGCAGTTGGCCGAAGAGTACGTCTATGCCGAGTTGTGCGAGGCGCTGATGCTGTCCTGCGCCGCCGAGAACGAGGCGCGGATGCACGCCATGATCGCCGCCCAGGACAACATCGGGCGTCGCCGGGACACGCTGCAGGCGCAGTTCCGCCGCGTGCGCCAGGACGAGATCACCGACGAAATCATCGAACTCTCCTCCCAGCGGCTCTGAGCGTCGCCGCGGTCAGGGGCGCACCCAGCGCAGCCGGGCCCAGCCGCTCAGCGCGTCGACCGCCAGCACCATCAGCAGCATCGCCAGGATCACCGTTGCCGCCTGCGCTTCCTGGAACAGGCTGAGGCTCATGTAGAGCATTTGCCCCAGTCCGCCGGCGCCGACGAAACCCAGCACGCTGGCCATGCGGATGTTGTTTTCCCAGCGATACAGGCTGTACGCCACGAGTTGCGGCCACAAGCTTGGCAGCGTGCCGTAGAAGAAGGCGCCAACTCGCCCGCTTCCGGCCAGTCGCAATGCCTCGCTTGGCGCGCTCGGCGTATTCTCCAGCGCTTCGGCGAACAGCCGGCCCAGCACACCGGCGGTGTGCAGCGCCAGGGCCAGGGTGCCGGCATTTGGTCCCAGGCCCGCCGCCAGTACCATCAGTGCCGCCCAGACCAGTTCGGGTATCGCCCGAAGCGCATTGAGCAGCAGCCGTGAAGCGCCCTGGGTGACCAAGCCGAAGCGTCCGGCGGCTGGCAGCGCCAGTATCAAACCGAGCACAGCCGCGAGCAGCGTGCCGATGGCCGACATGGCCAGTGTTTCCAGGGCGCCGTTAGCGATTGCGCGCAGGTGCGGCGCTGACAGATCGGGGCTGAGGAAAGCAGCAGCGTATTCGGCCATTTGCGCCGCGCCATCACGGCTCATCAGGGCGCTGGTGTCGAGCTGCAAGTAGGCGAACGAAGCGACCACCGCCATGATTAGCAATAGTGGTAGCGCAGAGCGCGCCAGCGACTTCATACGAACCTCCTGCGCAGCAGCTGGCTGAACAGATCCGCCAGCAGCACCAGCAGGAGGAAGGTCAGCAACATGCTCGCCACTTCGCCGCCGGCGAACATGCGCATCGACAGGTCCATCTGCTGGCCCAGGCCGCCCGCACCGACAAAACCCATGACGACCGAGGCACGGATGGCGCACTCCCAGCGATAGACCGTGTAGGACAGCATCTCGCCCGTTGCCTGTGGCAGCACGCCGTAGGCAAAGGCCTGCAGACGTGAACCCCCCGCGCCGATCAATGCGCGCGTCGGCAGCGGATCGACCGACTCGAAGATTTCTGCGTAGACCTTGCCGAGCATGCCGGCGTAGGTGATGGCGATGGCCAGTACGCCAGCGGTTGGGCCAAGGCCGACGGCCCGCACGAAGAGCAGCGCCCAGACGATTTCCGGCACGCTGCGTAGCAGGATCAGCAGCCCGCGTACGGGCCAGCGAACGGCCTGCGCCCACCAGTGCGGACGGCCGCCGCGACTCAGGGCCGAAATCGACAGCGCGCGCGTTGCCAGAAGCGCACAGGGAATGGCCAGCGCCAGCGCCAGCGTCATACCCGCCGTGGCGATGGCGAGCGTTTCCAGCGTTGCACGCCCCAGCTGAAGTAGAAATGCCGTGTCATGTGCCGGAGGCCAGAAACCGGACAGGAAGGCGCCCATGGTGTCGGCGTTGCTGCCATCGATCAGCACGCTGAGGTCCAGCTCGCTCAATGACAATCCAGGCCAGAGCAGAGCCAGCGCTAGCAGCGTCAGCAACAGGCGTGAGCGAGCGGCAGGGTCGCGCCGGGTGAGGGTGGGGTTCAGCATCGGGGCATATGCAGGCTCTGGCCCGGTGTCGGCTCAACGGGTGCGAAGCCTTGCAACTGGTCGTTGGCATAGAGCGCATCGAGCTCGCCCGGCGTCACAGTGCTGGATGCTTTATCGAACAGGATTCGCCCGTCGCGCACTGCGATCACCCGAGGGAAATGCTCCAGCGCCAGCTCGACCGCGTGCAGGCTGGCTATGAGTGTGGCCTGGCCACGCGTGGCTTCGCGATTCAGTACGTTCAACGAATAAGCCGCCAGCACCGGGTCCATCGCGGATACCGGCTCGTCTGCCAGCATGAGCGTCGGGCTCTGGTACAGCGCACGGGCAATGCCGACGCGCTGCAACTGGCCACCTGACAGCTGATCGCAGCGCTCATAGAGCTTGTCTGCCAGATCCAGCTTACCCAGTACTTCGGTCGCGCCGTTCTTGTCCAGCGGGTAGACCAGACTGAGCAGGCTGCGGCCGAGCGACCATTGCCCCAGCCGCCCGGCCAGCACCGAGGTAATCACGCGTTGGCGAGGGGGCAGCGGCGGTGCCTGATGAATCAGGCCGATGCGACTGCGCAGCTTCTGCCGGGCACCGACTGATAACGTCCAGGGCTGGCAACCGAGCAGTTCGAACTCACCAGTGCTCGGCTGCAGGTGCGTGGCGAGCAAGCGCAACAAGGTGGTCTTGCCTGCGCCAGAGGGACCGATAAGCGCAACGCGTTCGCCTCTCGCGATCTGCAGGTCAACGTCGCGCAGCGCGACGTGACCGTTGGCATGGCAGTAGCTTACGCCGGACAGGCTCAGGGCCGGTTCGGTCTGGTTTGTTAGCGAAGTGCGCGGGCTCGAAGACAGCATCGACACGCTCATTCAAGCGTGCTCGCCTGGCACTGCCCGAGCGGTCCGCAGGGTCGCAGCGGACCGACTGGCATGACTCATTTCAACAGGCCAGCGGCACGCGCGGCTTCCTCGATGCCTTCGTAATTGTCCGGGCGCGTTTCGATGAAGCGCGTTGCGGCCTGCAGGTCGAGGATCTTCCTGTGTTCCGGGTGCTTCGGGTCGAGGTTGAGGAACGCGTTTTTGATCTTCTCGACCAGCGCCGGGTCGAGGTTACCGCGTACGGTCCAGTTGTAATCGTAGTAGGGCGGGGTGGTCGCGATGACCCGCACCTTGTCGGTGTCGACCTTGCCAGCCGCGACCAGCCTGTCCCAAACCGAGGCATTGAGTACGCCACCGTCGGCCTTGCCAGCCTGAACCCAGGCGGCCGTGGCGTCATGGGCGCCGGAATAGGCGATGCGCTTGAAGAACTGCTCGGGGTCGATGCCGTCCTTGATCATGAAGTAGCGTGGCATCAGGCTGCCGGAGGTCGAGGACACGGAGCCAAACGCAAAGGTCTTGCCCTTGAGATCCTGCAGCGTCTTGACCTCGGGATCGGCGGTGATGAATTTGCTGGTGAATCGCTCGTCCTGCTCACGCTGTACCAGCGGCATCGCATCGCCCGTTTTCAGGCGAGTCTGGACGAAGGTGAAACCGCCGAGCCAGGCCAGGTCGAGGCGGTCGGAAGCAAGTGCTTCGACAACTGCCGCGTAATCGGAGACCGGAGTGAATTTCACCGCCATGCCCAGTTCTTTTTCGAGGTATTGGCCCAGCGGTTCGAACTTGCGAATCAGCTCGGTCGGGGCTTCGTCGGGGATGGCCGATACGCGAAGCACGTCGGCGGCATGGGTGGTGGCAATAGACAACGAGAGGGCAAGGCCGGTGACGGCTGCCAGGGGGCGCTTCAGCATTGTGGTTCTCCGGTTCAATAGCGGAAAAAGCGCGCGGATTATAGAGGTAGAAGGCTGCGCCAACGCAAGCGTCTGGCCGAGATGGCGCTGCCGCTTGGCGAAACGGAGATGAACGCCTGGGTGTGGCAAGTTTGGTGCGCTGCCTGTCCGGTCGGGAACCCACATGGACGGCGCCAAGCCCGCGCGTCGGACCAGGTCGAAATGACATGGGTCAAATGATGCTCAGTTTGGAGCAGTGAATAGGCTTTTGCTCTAGCCTGCTGAAAACAGACATCGAAAACCGCCGGCACGACAACGCTGCGCCCTGACCGGCTCAACATGCGTGGATGCCTGCAAGCGAGCTGGCTGAAGGGGGACCCCATGCACAACTCAACCATGCGCCACGGCTTCATTCCGCCTTACATACTCAGCCGGATCATCGAGCACGGCTCCGCGCCACAGCGCGAACGAGCGCTCGGTACCCTGTCCCATATTCGTCATCTGCTGCCCAATCCCGGGCCACCCAACCGTCAGCCAATCGTCAGCGCGTTGCCTGAACGAGACCTGCCCGGTGAACCGCGACGCAGCATTCACGATGCAGGGCAGCAGATGTTGCTGCCTGGGGCACTGGCCAGAATCGAGGGACAGCCGCCGGTCGGTGATGCGGCGGTCGACGAGGCCTACGATGCGTTCGGCAAGGCCTACCAATGCTTCTGGCAGGTGTTCGGGCGCGACTCGATCGACAATCACGGTTTCCCGCTGATCGGCACGGTGCACTACGGTGTCGGCTACGAGAATGCCTTTTGGAACGGCGCACAGATGGTCTTCGGCGATGGCGACGGCGAGATATTCAATCGCTTCACGCGGTCTCTGGATGTCGTGGCGCACGAGCTGACTCATGGCGTCATCGAAAGCGAAGCCGGGCTGCTGTACGTCGATCAGTCCGGCGCCCTGAATGAATCGCTATCTGACGTGTTCGGCGTGTTGGTCAAGCAGTTCAGCCTCAAGCAGACAGCGAACCAGGCCGATTGGTTGATCGGCGCCGAGTTGCTGACCGACAAGGTGAGCGGTTCGGCACTGCGCTCAATGGCCAACCCGGGCAGCGCCTATGACGATCCGCTGTTGGGCAAGGACCCGCAGCCGGCACACATGCGCGACTTTATCGACACCCGTGACGACAATGGTGGGGTGCACTTGAACTCCGGCATTCCCAATCGCGCGTTCTATCTTGCCGCTCGGGCGCTCGGCGGTTACGCCTGGGAGAGGGCTGGGCGCATCTGGTATGACACCCTCTGCGATCGGCGTTTGGCCACGGATGCGGATTTCGTCGCGTTTGCTGGTTTGACGCTCGATAACGCGGTGATCCGCTTCGGTGCCGGCAGTAGCGAGGCGCAGGCGGTAAGGCAGGCATGGACAGATGTCGGTGTCCGTGTGCCGTAAACAGGCCCCAACGAGGAGACGTCATGAAACAGTTACCACCGTTGGACAAGGAAGCAACCGTTCGCCTTTCACGGCAGGGCGGGTTCGCCGCGATGCAGGCACTCGCCCGGCCGCGTGAGATCGATTTCGCCAGCTGTGACGAACGCCAACGCGGCCAGATTTGCTCCGTGCTGCAAGGCTGCCTTCCGTTGGCGAGTGCCGACGCCGGGCAGGGCGACCGTCGTTACTACCAGATCGAGCTTCACTACCGCGAAAACGAGCATGACGGCGAGATGCTGCTGCAGGTCCCCGAAGAGCGGGCGCCCGGGGAGCTGGTGCGCTTGTGGGACAAAGGCGAGCTGCTTTGAGGCCGGCTTGGCCATCGGCCCCTGAGCGGCGCTAGAATCCCGGCCCCGGTTTTAGAGGAACCACCCGCATGTCTGATTTGCCCATGATCGCTTTTGCCGGCATCGGCCTGATGGGCCTGCCAATGTGCCGCCGGCTGCTCGCTGCCGGCTATCGATTGACGGTCTGGAACCGTTCCCCCGAAAAATGTGCGCCCCTGATAGAGGCCGGCGCGCGGCAGGCCAGCAATCCGGCCGACCTGTGCAGCGCCGCAGACCTGGTGCTGCTTTGTCTGGCAGACACCGCGGTGGTACGTGAGGTGGTGTTTGGCTCGGGTGGCATCGTCGAGGGAGCGAAAGCGGGGCAATTGCTGGTCGATCATTCCAGTCTGGAGCCAACGGCCACGCGCGCCATGGCCGCCGAACTCGAATCCCGCAGCGGCATGCGCTGGGTCGATGCGCCGGTGTCCGGCGGTACGGCGGGTGCCGAGACGGGCAACCTGGCAATCATGGCAGGCGGGCGCGGCGAGGATGTCGAACGGGTTCGACCCGTGTTGGCACACCTCGGCCAGCGGTTGACCCACATGGGCGATGTCGGCGCCGGCCAGGTGACCAAAGCCTGTAACCAGATGATCGTCGCCTGTAATGCATTGGTCATCGCCGAAGTGGTGACTTTGGCCGAACGATCCGGGGTCGACGCCACTCTCATCGCGTCGGCACTGGCTGGCGGTTTCGCCGATTCCAAGCCGCTGCAGATCCTCGCGCCGCAGATGGCCCACAGCGAGTTCGAGCCGGTGAAGTGGCGCGTTCGCACCCTGCTCAAGGACCTCGACACGGCCGTGCAGCTCTCTCGTGAAGCAGGCGCAGCCACGCCCATGACCGGACTCGCCGCGCAGCTGATGCGCCTGCACGGCAGTCAGGGCGAGCTGGAAAATGACCCGTCCACGCTGGTCAGGATATTCCGGGAGCAAGATCGATGAAGATTGCAGCCAACCTGTCCATGTTGTTCACCGAACTGCCGTTGGCCGAGCGCATCATGGCCGCTCGGATTGCCGGGTTCGATGGTGTAGAAATCCAGTTTCCCTACGAGCTCCCTGCCCTGCAGCTAAAGGAGTTGCTGGAGCGTGCGGGTCTGCCGCTGGTGCTGATTAACCTGCCGGCTGGCGATTTCATGCTGGGCGGTGCGGGGCTGGCGGCGGTGCCGTCACGGCAGGCTGAGTTCGATGCGGCGCTTCAGGAAGGCCTGACCTATGCGGCCATGACGCGCCCACTGTGCGTCAACGTCTTGCCGGGCCGGCTGGCCGAAGGTGTCACGCGCGAGCAAGCCTTGGAAACCCTGACAGCCAACCTGCGCAAAAGCGCCGAGGCGTTCGCATTGCTTGGCGTTCGAGTGGTGTGCGAGGCGATCAATCCGCTCGACATGCCCGGCTTTCTGATCAATACACCCGCGCATCTGCAAGCGCTGCTGGAGCGTGTCGACCATCCTAATTGCCAGGCTCAGCTGGACCTCTATCACATGGCCCGTCAAGGGCTGGACGTCGCCACGGGTATCCGGCTGCTGGGATCGCGGATCGGTCATGTGCAGTTCGCCGACTGTCCCGGCCGTGGTGCGCCCGGCACGGGTTCGGTAGCGTTCGAACCGCTGCTCGAAGCGTTGCAAGCGGTGGGCTATTCCGGCTGGTTGGCGGCTGAATACCGTCCCGATAGCGCCGACACCTCAACCAGCCTTGGTTGGCTAGAGGCTTGGCGGCAGCGCTGACCCGTCGCATCGGCCGGCATCAGCGCACTGGTGGAGGCGTCGATCGCCACCGGCGTGATCGTCGGCTTGACCGGTTTGATCGGGCTGACCCTCGGCGGTTGGGTTGCCGACCAGATCCACCAGCGTTTCGCCCGTGGTCGGCTGATCTTCGCCGCCATCAGCATGGCGAACCGCGATGGCCCTGTTTTTTGCCGGTCTGTACCTGCTCGGCGGTGGCATGGGCACGGTGATGGTAGGGCTGTTGTCGGATCATTTTGCCGAAGCCGCAATGCTGGCCGCTGGCGCCAGCGAGATGAGCGAAGTCTTCCGCGCCGAAGGTCTACACGGTGCGATGTATCTGATCCCCGGCTCGCTGCTGCTCACCATGGTGTTCCTGTTCCAGGCCTCGCGCACCTTCTGTCACGACTCCAGGCGCATGACCGACGGCATGACCGACTCCGCCGCGGCTGCAGAGGCGGCGCTGGCCTGACCCTCCCTGATGCTGTGGTGAACAACCGCAGCATCAGGCGCAGCCGTGCCCTATCAAAACGACGATTGGCCTGCATTTGCCGGCGGGCTCGCATACACTGCGCGGCCGTTTTTGGCAGTCCGGACCGCACATGTATAACCCGTCCCCCGCCCGCGCCTGCGGCATCGACTTCGGTACCTCCAATTCCACCGTCGGTTGGTGGCGTCCTGACGCCGAGCCGCTGTTGGTGCTGGAAGACGATCAGCAGACCTTGCCCTCGGTGGTGTTCTTCAACACCGAAGAGTGTCGTCCGGTCTATGGTCGCCTGGCCTTGGCCGAATACCTGGAAGGCTACGAAGGGCGGCTGATGCGCTCGCTGAAAAGCCTGCTCGGGTCCAAGCTCCTCAAGAGTGAGACGACCGTGCTCGGCGGCGCGATGCCGTTCAAGGAGATCCTCGGGCTGTTCCTCGGGACGCTCAAGCAACGCGCCGAGATCCAGGCCGAGCGTTCGTTCGACGAGGTGGTACTGGGCCGTCCGGTGTTCTTCGTCGACGACGATCCGCAGGCGGACAGGGAAGCGGCGAATACACTCGCCGCGGCGGCCAACAGGATCGGTTTCAAGGACGTCTCCTTCCAGTACGAACCCATCGCCGCAGCGTTCGACTACGAGTCGCGCATCGAGCGGGAGGAGCGCGTGCTGATCGTCGACATCGGCGGCGGTACCTCGGACTTTTCACTGGTGCGGCTGGCACCGGAGCGGCGGCAGATCGATGACCGTCAGGACGACATCCTCGCCACCTCGGGCGTGCACATCGGCGGTACCGATTTCGACAAGCAGCTCAGCTTGCAGGGGGTAATGCCGCTGTTCGGCTACGGCAGCCGGATGAAAAGCGATGCACCCATGCCCACCAGCACTCATCTCAATCTGGCCACCTGGCACACCATCAACGCGGTCTACGCTCCAGCTTCGCTGCGTGCATTGCAGAGCATGCGCTACGACATCGTCGACCCCACCGGAATCGACCGGTTGTTCAGCCTGATCGAGCAACGCGCCGGGCATTGGCTGGCGATGCAGGTCGAGCAGGGCAAGATCGAATTGACCGAGCATGAGCGCTTCCTGATCGACTTCGCGCGAATCGAACCCGGCCTCGAAGCCACACTCACGCGTCCTGTATTCGAAACGGCGATCAGCCCCCTGCTCGAACGAATCCGCACCACTGTCAGTCAATTGCTCAGGAGTGCCGGGCTCAAGCACGAGGACATCGACACGGTCTTCTTCACGGGCGGCTCCAGTGCGATCCCGGCGCTGCGCCATAGCGTCGCCGCCTTGCTGCCACGGGCACGCCACGTTGAAGGCAACCGCTTCGGCAGTATCGGTAGCGGCCTGGCCATCGAGGCGCGCAAGCGCTACGGTTGAATCGCCCGTCATGCCTGCTGTGCGAGTGTGGCAGCGGGCCTGAACGGGAGGTGTCATGGGCTACAAGCTGCGTCCGCAAGACCCTGCCGCCGAGGTGCGAAAAGTCGCCCGGCAAGGCATCGACAAAGCCATCGAGGCGCTGAGCGTTGCACCCGAAGACCGCGCCGAGGGCGTGCATCAGGCGCGCAAACGGTTCAAGGAGCTGCGGGCGCTTCTGCGCCTGGTGCGCAAGCCGCTGGGAAACGAGTTTCAGCGAGAAAACCACCGTTTGCGGGATCTGGGGCGCGCCTTGGCCGAGTCGCGTGACGCTACTGCCATGCTGGAAAGCTGGGATGCGCTGGCGAAGCGTTTCCCCGACCTGTTCGCCGAGGCGGATTTCAAGCAGACCCGGCATCGCCTGCAGGCTCGGGCGAAGCAGGCCGAAAGTGGCGCTGCCGACCTCGATTCGCGCATCGGCAAAGTGATCGATGAGCTGAAAGCTGCGCGAAGCTGCATCGACACCTGGTCACTTCAAGCCAAGGGCTTCGACTTGCTGGCTGGCGGTGTCAAACGCACCTACTCGGACGGTTGCGCTGAGCTGGCCAAAACCAAGCACGATCTCAGCGACGAACAGCTCCACCAGTGGCGCAAGCGGGTCAAGGATCACTGGTACCAGACCAGGTTACTGACGCCGAGTTGGCCGAAGCTGATGCAGCTGCGCAGCGACTCGCTCAAGGATCTGGCGGATCAGCTGGGCGATGATCATGACCTGGCGGTGCTGACGGAGCTGACGCAGGCTCAGCCGGCATTGTTCGGCGACGACACCCTGCGTGAGCGACTCAACACTGCCATAGCAGAACGTCGTAGCGAGTTGCAGAGCGCCGCGCTCAAGCTGGGGGAGGACATTTATTCGGAGGCGCCGAAGGAGCTGGTGGCACGCTGGCAGCGCTATTGGGACGGCGCCGACGACTGATCAGGCTCAGCTGCACTGCACGGCGAGCCAGGCAGTCAGGCGGCCTGGCTGTTGATCTCGTGAATCTTGAGCATTTTTTTCAGCTCCGTGCGGATGAAATCATCGTTGCAGCCGGGCAGGTACTCACGCAGCTTGCGGATCACCCACTGCTGGCCGCGGTCAACGAAGGTCAGGCGCTCGTCCAGCGACTCGATGGCCATGGCCTTGGCGTAAAACGCACCGGTTTCGCGGTTGGGCTCGATGTTCAGATGATTCAGGCAGTTCAGGACCAGCCGGCAGCTGTCGACCTCGCCCTGGCGGATCTGCTCGAGCACCTTCTGCTGGGCTGGCTCCTTGCACTGCTGCAGGCTTTCACCGGCTACCTTGGCCCCGGCGCGCTCCGCGCTCAGCAACGCTTGAAGCAGTTGTGCTTCCCCTTCGGCGGTGTTCAGCATGTTCTGTTCACTCATGTCAGGTCTCCTGTTCAGCAGCCGGTGCACGGCGGGTGCCGTGCCCACTGTCGATTGACGTGGAAAGGTCAGAGTTTCTTCGCTGAGACAATCTTTACCGGCGTCAGCGGTACGTTCTGCATCATGCTGCGGTTGCCAGTCGGCACCTGGGCGATCTGGTCGACCACGTCCATGCCGCGCACCACCTTGGCGAATACCGCATAGCCGAAGTCGCGGCTGCCATGGTCAAGGAAGCCATTGTCACGGTGGTTGATGAAGAACTGACTGGTCGCCGAATCGACGTTCTGTGTGCGCGCCATGGCGAGGGTGCCACGTACGTTGTGCAGGCCGTTGTCGGCCTCGTTCTTGATCGGCTCACGGGTCTTCTTCTGGCTCAGGCCTTCGTTGAAGCCGCCGCCCTGGATCATGAAACCAGGGATCACGCGGTGGAAGACGGTGCCGTCGTAGAAGCCGCTTTCGACGTATTCGAGAAAGTTCTTCACGCTGACCGGGGCCTTTTCGGCCTCCAGCTCGATTTCGATTTCGCCCATGCTGGTATTCAGCAGTACGTGAGGATTCTCCGCGGCGAACAGGTTGCCGGCGAGCAGCAGTGAGCAGGCGGCGAGTGCGAGTCGTTTCATGGTCTATTCCTGGTATGGGTAAGCCTGGGTCAGCCCGTTCATGCAGGCCGGTTGCACAGGTGCTTCAGCCGTCGTGCTTGATGTTGCTCACCGGCTGAACAGGCGATTGCGCTTGTGCATCGTACGTGCTGATCAGGTCGATGAGAATCTGTGTGGCCGGACCGAGCGGTTTGTCGGGGTTCGTGTAGAGATAGAAAAACGGCCGGCGAACGCTGCCCTGGACCAGCGGCAGCGGCTTGAGGGCTCCTTCGGCCAGTTCGCGATTAATCATGTGCCGAGGTAGCCAGGCAAAGCCCAGGCCGCTGCTGACGAAGCCGACCGAAGTGGCCAGGCTGCCGACCGTCCAGCGCTGTTCGGCTCCCAGCCAGCCGCTGTCGCGCGGCTGACGCTGGCCGGAGTCGCGCACCACCACCTGCATCTGGCTTTGCAGATCCTGGACGCTGAGCTTGCGTTGCAGCTGATGCAGCGAGTGGTTGGGGTGCGCGACAGCGATGAACTCGACAGTGCCCAATTGTTGACCAAGGTAGCCGGTGATATCCAGACCGCTGATCGCCAGATCCGCTGTGCCGTCCTTGAGCACCTCTTCAACACCGGACAGCACTTCTTCACGCAACCGCACCCGGCAACCTCGGCTTTGCGGCATGAACGCGGTCAGCGCACGGATCAGCTTGGCATTGGGGTAGGCGGCATCGACCACCAGCCGCACTTCAGCTTCCCAGCCTTGCTCCATGTGGTGCGCCAACTCTTCCAGCTGCCCGGCCTGGTTGACCAGCTGCCGGGAGCGGCGCAAAAGCACCTCACCGGCATCGGTCAGTACCGCCTTGCGGCCGTCGATACGTAACAGGGGCACGCCTAATTGCGCTTGCATGCGCGCCACCGTATAGCTCACCGAGGATTGCGAACGATGCAGCATCTCAGCGGCCTGGGCGAAGCCGCCATGGTCGATCACCGCCTGCAGGGTTCGCCATTGATCAAGGGTCACACGGGGCACTTTCATTCCTTGTTTTCCGGTTGCGTCGGTCTGGTACGCTGGCGGTCGCCTATTCGAGGAGCCCCATAAAAAATGAAAAGACTCTGCTTCGCTGCGCTCGTCATATTCCCACTGAGTGCGCTTGCCGTCAGCTACCCCGTGGACCTCGAGCAGGAGCTCAACGGCGCCGAGGTGCTGGCAAGCACCGAGACTATCGACCGCGACATGGCTGGCCTGGTACTGCAGAACCTTGGGGACCGTCCGGTGGAGTGTACCGCCTCGTTTCGCAACGGGCCGGAAATGCCGCGCACCCGACGGGTCACGCTCGAGCCAGGGGAACGCAAGCCCATGACCGCCAAGTTCAAGCGTGATGTGATCCGCCTGCGCATCAAGCTGACCTGCGAGCCTCAGTGACGTTGGCCTGACTCGCGCTAGCCAACCAGACGGCGAGCGAAGCCAATGGCGTTTTTCACGGCCTGATCGTCCGGTTCCAGCTGCCGGTCAGCCTGTCGTCGCACAGAACAAAGACGACTCTGCGCGCGTCGGTCGGGTTACTCTATGCCACGTTTTTTTCGACTTGCTTGAGGTGTCACCCTTGTTTGACCAATTCGCCCTCCACGAACGCCTGCTCAAGGCGGTCGCCGAACTCAAATTCGTCGAGCCGACCCCGGTGCAGGTGGCGGCTATTCCCCCCGCGCTGGAAGGACGTGATCTGCGGGTGACGGCCCAGACCGGCAGTGGCAAGACCGCCGCCTTCGTGCTGCCGATGCTCAATCGGCTGATCGGCGATGCCGTGGTGCGTACCGATGTGCGTGCGCTGATCCTGCTTCCGACCCGTGAGCTGGCCCAGCAGACGCTCAAGGAAGTCGAACGCTTCTCGCAGTTCACCTTTATCAAGTCGGCGATGATCACCGGCGGCGAGGATTTCAAGGTCCAGGCGGCGGTTCTGCGCAAGGTGCCGGACATCCTCGTCGGCACACCAGGCCGCATGATCGAACATCTCAACGCCGGTACCCTGATTCTCAAGGATGTGGAATTGCTGATCCTTGACGAAGCCGACCGCATGCTCGACATGGGCTTCGCCGACGATGTGCAGCGCCTGGTGGGCGAATGCGCCAAGCGTCAGCAGACCCTGTTGTTCTCGGCTACCAGCGGGGGCGCCGCGCTGCGGGAAATGAGCGCCGCCGTGTTGCGTGATCCGCTGCACCTGCAGCTCAACCGCGTCAGCGAGCTCAACGAAGGTACGCGCCAGCAGATCATCACGGCCGAAAACACCGAGCACAAAGAAAAGCTGGTGCATTGGCTGCTGGCCAACGAGACCTACAAGAAAGCCGTGATTTTCACCAACACCCGCGTACAGGCAGACCGCCTCTATGGCCGGTTGGTGGCCGAAGGGGTGAAGGCCTTCGTCCTACATGGCGACAAGGATCAGAAGGACCGCAAACTGGCCATCGACCGGGTCAAGGAAGGTGGGGTCAAGGTGCTGGTGGCCACCGATGTGGCCGCGCGTGGGCTCGATATCGAAGGTCTGGATCTGGTGATCAACTTCGACATGCCGCGTTCGGGCGATGAATATGTACACCGGATCGGCCGCACCGGCCGCGCTGGGGCTGAAGGCTTGGCCATCTCGCTGGTCTGCCACAACGACTGGAATCTGATGTCGAGCATCGAGCGCTACCTCAAGCAGCGCTTCGAACACCGCGTCGTCAAGGGTCTGAAAGGCAGCTACATGGGGCCGAAGAATCTAAAGGCCTCGGGCAAGGCCGCCGGCACCAGGAAGAAAAAGGACGACAAGAAAAAAGCCGCGGACAAGAAGGGCAAGGCCGCCGCCAAGCCAGTAGCCAAGCGGCCAAAGAACGCCAGACGCGAAGCGCCGGCGTCACCGCTCGTCAGTCAGGACGGTCTCGCGCCTTTACGGCGAAAAAAGCCCGCCGCAGAGTGATCTGCAACAGCCGGGGCGGCATCGCTGCCCTGGTTCGCTCCCACGCCTAGCGCTTCTCGGCCGGTGCGATATCGGCCTGCTTCTCCGCCTGCTCCACATGCTTGATGCGCTTGTCGTAGGCTTCGCATTCGCTGCCCAACTGCTCGGCAGTCTGCTTGACCTCCATATCGCGCAATTCTTCATTGATCTCCGCGGCGCGCTTCGGATTGCTCTCCGTAAGGGCGTTGACTCGATCGGCGAGCGCCTTGGCCTTGGCATTGATCTCGTCGGTGGTGCATTGGTCGGCGAGCGCTGGCTGGCTGGCCAGCAGGGCGACGGTGAAAGGGATGATCAGGCGTTTCATGGCGCGCTCCTTCATTAACGACCTGTCTGGTGGATCGCCAGTGGCGCGCTTTAGTTCAGCCTTTTGCGGTTGCGCCGGATCGAACCATGCCGCGGCGGATGGGGTCCGAACAGCAATGGCCGCCTCCCCGAAGCGGCGCGACAGGAGAACGGACATGACCTACGACTGGGACTTGATGCTACGCCTGCTGCGCGAAGCGCAGAAATCCGGAAACGAGAGTTTCGCGCCACGTCAGTACGCTGACGAGCATGCCTTGGCGGCGGAAGAGGCCGGCCAGCCAATGCCCAACATGGATTCCTTGAAGGCTGAGGCGCAAAACTACGAGAGCCTGCTGTTCGAAGGTGGGTTCATGGTGACGCGTCCGGAGGAGCAAGGCGGCAATGGCGAGAATTTCGTACTGACCGATCGAGGCGTGCGCCTGATGGAGATGCTTGAGGGTGGGGCAGGTCGAACCGAGAACCGTCGCCGTCTGGACGAAAAAGGTGAGGCGGCTTTGACCCCGGAAGTATTCGACGGCTTGGCGGCAGCAGGCTAGTGCCGGTAAAAAGACGCCCCGCCGATGCGGGGCGCCGGTTGGGTCTTTACCGCAGCGGACCAACGGCCCGGCAGGATTTGTTAGCGGCGTGCTTCTGCGCTATCGGCAACTGAGGGCGAGGTTTGCCGCTTTTTACGTACAGCGACAGCGCATGGTCGCCCACCAAGGCCCGGCTGCCGCGGGCCACCGGCCGCGGCTCGTAGCGGTAGTGCCCGGCGAACGCCAGCAGGGTCGGGTGGAAGCGGACCGTATCGCCACGCCGTTCCAGCACCGCCGACTTCAGGTTGTCATACAGCAGCACCCGCGGCAGCGCATTCCAAGCGGTGCATGCCGCCTCGTGGCCGCGCAGGAAGTCCTCCATGCGCGCATCGAGGAAGAAGCGCAGGAAGATCCTCAGCGAGTACGACAGCACCATCACGAAGGCCATCAGTGGGCGCTCCGCGGCCAGCGGCAGCGAACGAACGGCGAGCAGGCATCGCCGCAGAGTGACAACGCACCGCCGCGGCAATCGCCGGCGCCGGCGGCTTTCTGAGCGGGGGATCAGCCAGCGCGGCGGCGGGCACCGAGGCCGCAGATGAAACCTCGGCCGGTGTCGCGACGGAACCCTGATGCGTCACTTTCTGTCGCCGGGCGCGGTACCGGCGCTGGCGTTCGGCATGCCTGAACCGGCCGGCGCGGCTGCGCTGATGGCGGGCGCCAGCGGACCGCCGCGACGCCGCACGCGCCGCCTGCGCGCACGCCGAATTCCTTCCTTTATGTGGGTGTTCGATTGCTGGTCGGCCGTGCGCTATGGTGCGGCTGAATTCCTTTGACAGTCGACAGGCGCATCCTTAGAATGCCGCGCTTATGTTGAAAGGACCAATACCTCCGCACGTAGATCCGCGCAAGCTCGCTGACCGAGCGGCTGCCCTGAAGGGCGAGCTGCAATTGTCTGGGCTGAAGCGGCTCGTCGATCCTCTTGAGGATGATCAGGGTGTGGTGCGCGCCAGTTTTGATTTTGGGCGCGACGAGCAGCGCACTGTGGTCATCCACAGTGCGCTGGATGTTGAGGTCACGATGATTTGCCAGCGCTGTCTGGAGCCGGTTGTTCTGCCTATTCACAGCGAATGCGACTATGCCGTGGTGAATGAAGGGTCGAGCAGCCAGCACCTGCCTAAGGGTTATGACGTGCTGGAAGTGGGAGAGGATCCTCTGGATCTGCTGGCGCTGGTTGAAGAGGAGCTTCTGCTCGCTCTTCCGATTGTTCCACTCCATGACCCAGAAGTTTGCCAGCCGCCGGCTGGGCCTGATGAGCCCGAGCCGAATGAGGACGAGGTATCGCGGTCCAACCCGTTCAGCGTACTGGCTCAGTTGAAGCGTGACCCAAACGTTTAGGAGTTGATCCCAATGGCTGTTCAGCAGAACAAAAAATCCCGTTCCGCCCGTGACATGCGTCGTTCGCACGATGCACTCGAGCCGAACGCCCTGTCCGTGGAAAAGAGCACCGGTGAAGTTCACCTGCGTCACCACGTTTCCCCGGAAGGTTTTTACCGTGGTCGCAAGGTGATCGACAAGGGCGCTGACGAGTAAACCTTGTCTGCTCCGATCATAGCGATCGATGCAATGGGTGGGGACTTCGGTCCCCACTGCATTGTTCCGGCCAGTGTCCAATGTCTGGCTGAAATCCCCTCGCTTCATCTGGCCCTGGTTGGCCAGTCCTCCCTGTTAGAAGAAATTATCGCTCGGCATCCAGCTGTGGATCGCGCTCGTCTGTCGATTGTCAATGCCGATGAGGTGATCGGCATGGATGAACGTCCAGCGCAGGCGTTGCGTGCCAAGCCCTGCTCGTCCATGCGCATCGCCCTGGAAATGGTGCGTGATGGGCAGGCTCAGGCGTGCGTCAGTGGCGGCAATACTGGTGCGCTGATGGCGCTTGCTCGGCAGGTATTGAAAACCCTGCCTGGGGTGGATCGCCCGGCGATGGTGACTGCGCTTCCTACGCTTGAGGGATCATGCCTGTTGCTTGACCTCGGCGCGAACGTGGATTGCACGGCCGAGCAGCTCTATCAATTCGCTGTCATGGGGTCGGTTGCAGCGCAAAGCCTTGGTATCGAGCAGCCGCGCGTCTCGTTGCTGAATATCGGTACCGAAGCAATCAAGGGCAATCAGCAGGTCAAGGCAGCGGCCGGGCTTTTGCAGCAGGCTAGCGGTATCAACTATCAAGGCTTCATCGAGGGTGACGGGCTGTTCCGCGGCGAGACTGACGTAGCGGTCTGTGATGGTTTCGTTGGCAACATTCTGCTCAAGTCCAGCGAAGGTTTGGCGCATATGGTAGCCCTGCGTGTCGAGCTGCTTTTCCGTCGCTCATTGATTTCACGCCTGGTCGGTGCGCTGGCTCTGCCCTTGCTGCGTCAGTTGCGGGCGGACCTGCGCCCGGCCCGGTACAACGGTGCCAGCTTCCTTGGGCTCCAGGGTATTGTCGTGAAGAGCCATGGTAGCGCAGGGGGCGAGGGGTTTCGGTCGGCTATCCGCCGTGCAGCACAGGATGTGGAGCGAAATCTTCCGGCGCAATTGCGCAGCCGTCTCGAGTACTTGCTTGTGACTGATCGGTCCACAAGCGACCCGGGTGATGTGACTGCACCCGGTGGATCGGCATCCAACTGAACAAGTCGTTGCGCCCTGGTGCGCATTCTTTTCTGACGAACAACCACAAGAGAGCTGTTTTCATGTCCGCATCACTTGCATTCGTCTTTCCAGGCCAGGGCTCCCAGGCCCTGGGCATGCTGGCCGAGCATGGCGCCCGGCAATCGCTGATCATCGATACCTTTGCCGAAGCCTCGTCTGTGTTGGGTTATGATCTGTGGGCACTTTGTCAGCAAGGTCCCGAGGATCGACTGAATCAGACCGACAAGACTCAGCCGGCCATTCTGACCGCTTCGATTGCATTGTGGCGTTTGTGGCTGGCTGAGGGCGGTGCGAAGCCGGCCTTCGTCGCGGGTCACAGTCTGGGCGAGTACTCGGCGCTGGTTGCAGCAGGTAGCCTTCCGTTTGCCGATGCGGTGAAACTGGTCGAGCTGCGGGGTCAGCTGATGCAGCAGGCTGTTCCGGCCGGCACCGGTGGCATGGCCGCGATTTTGGGTCTGGAGGATGCCGAGGTTTTGGCGGCGTGTGGCGAGGCGGCGCAGGGTGAGGTCGTCAGTGCGGTCAACTTCAACGCGCCAGGCCAGGTCGTGATTGCCGGCAACGCTGCGGCGGTCGAGCGAGCCATCGATGTGTGTAAATCCAAGGGTGCCAAGCGCGCGATGCCGCTGCCGGTCAGCGTGCCTTCTCATTGCGACCTGATGCGCCCTGCAGCCGAGCGGTTTGCCGCGGCCGTGACCGGCGCCGCCTGGCAGGCCCCCGAGATCCCATTGGTGCAAAATGTCAGTGCAGCAATCGTTTCGGATCTCGACTCGCTTAGACGCAATCTGCTGGCTCAGCTCTATAGTCCGGTTCGCTGGGTCGAGACTGTTGTTGTGTTAAGCGAACACGGTGTGACCGGTCTGGTCGAGTGCGGTCCGGGCAAGGTGCTTTCCGGTCTCAATAAGCGCTGCGTCAAAGGCGTCAGCACCTACAATCTGGACACCCCAGAAGGTTTTGCGGCCACCCGTGGCGCAGTGCTCTGAACAAGGAGATAGGTATGAATCTGCAAGGCAAGGTCGCGCTGGTCACAGGCGCCAGTCGTGGTATTGGTCAAGCCATTGCGCTTGAGCTTGGACGTCAAGGCGCCATCGTGATCGGCACGGCGACCTCATCGTCAGGGGCGGAGCGCATTGCCGAGACGCTCAAGGAGAACGGCATCGAAGGTGCTGGGCTGGTGTTGGACGTCACCAGTGATGAATCAGTTGCCATCACCCTGGAGCATATTCAGCAGCACCTCGGCCAGCCGGCTATTCTGGTCAATAACGCCGGCATCACGCGGGACAACCTGATGTTGCGGATGAAAGACGACGAATGGCACGAGGTGATCAATACCAATCTCAGCAGCCTTTATCGTTTGACCAAGGGTGTTCTGCGGGGCATGACGAAAGCCCGTTGGGGAAGAATTATCAGTATCGGTTCCGTGGTGGGTGCCATGGGTAACGCCGGGCAGGTAAACTACGCCGCCGCCAAAGCCGGGCTCGAAGGTTTCAGTCGTGCATTGGCACGTGAAGTCGGTTCGCGCGGTATCACGGTCAATGCCGTGGCTCCGGGCTTCATTGACACAGATATGACGCGCGAGCTGTCGAAAGCTCAGCGTGACGCATTGCTGGGGCAGATCCCGCTGGGTCGCCTCGGTCAGGCGGAAGAAATTGCCAAGGTCGTCGCCTTTCTAGCTTCTGACGGCGCCGCCTATGTCACTGGGGCCACTGTTCCAGTGAATGGTGGTATGTATATGAGCTAATGTGATGTCCAACGCATGTGTATGCAGCCATAATGGCTGATTGGTTTCATTATAAAATTGTGGTTTGTTTATAGACAGATGGTTGAATGCAGGTTCATGCTTGCCCGCTTTCAGCTTGAAATGCGGAAAACGCTTTCTATACACTACCGCGCAGACCAGCTGCCTGATTTTTCCATAGGAGTGAAAACAAGGTATGAGCACCATCGAAGAACGCGTCAAGAAAATCGTTGCCGAGCAACTTGGCGTCAAAGAAGAGGAAGTCACCAACAGCGCTTCCTTCGTCGAAGACTTGGGTGCCGACTCCCTTGACACCGTTGAGCTGGTGATGGCTCTGGAAGAGGAATTCGAGACCGAAATCCCGGACGAGCAAGCCGAGAAGATCACCACTGTTCAAGAAGCTATCGATTACATCAACGCGCACGCGCAGTAAGTCGTAGTCCTGCTTCGAACCAGTAAGCCGCACTGCCTCGAAAGGGCAGTGCGGCTTTTGTTTGAGTCAGTTGAATGCAGCTGGTCGTGCCCGTGGCCGACATCTGTGAAGGCGGCTCTCGTTCCGTTACAGATGCTGGCGGAACAGGTCGAGCCGAATGAATGCAAGGAGAATTGCTGTGTCGCGTAGACGCGTCGTAATTACCGGTATGGGCATGCTCTCACCGCTGGGTAACGATGTGCCAAGCAGCTGGCAGGGGATTCTCGCCGGTCGCAGTGGTATCGGCCTCATAGAGCATATGGACCTTTCCGCCTATTCCACTCGCTTTGGCGGATCAGTCAAGAATTTCGATGTCGAGCAATACCTGCCCGCCAAAGAGGCTCGCAAACTCGACCTTTTCATCCAGTACGGACTGGCCGCCAGTTTCCAGGCAGTACGTGATTCCGGGCTGGAAATCACCGATGCCAATCGCGAGCGTATCGGCGTCGTCATGGGCTCGGGCATTGGTGGCCTGACCAATATTGAAAACAGCTGCAAGGCATTGATCGAGCAGGGGCCGCGCCGTATATCGCCATTTTTCGTGCCGGGCTCGATCATCAACATGGTTTCGGGTTTTCTATCGATCCATCTAGGTCTGCAAGGCCCCAACTACGCCATTGCTACGGCCTGCACGACGGGTACCCATTGCATCGGTATGGCTGCGCGCAACATCGCCTATGGCGAGGCTGACGTGATGGTCGCTGGCGGGTCGGAAATGGCGGCCAGCGGGCTTGGAATAGGTGGGTTCGCCGCCGCTCGTGCGTTGTCCACCCGCAACGATGATCCCGCTTCAGCCAGCCGCCCGTGGGACAAGGACCGGGATGGCTTTGTGTTGTCCGATGGCGCGGGCGCGTTGGTCTTGGAGGAGCTCGAACATGCCAAGGCCCGCGGGGCGAGGATCTATGCCGAGCTGATTGGTTTCGGCATGAGCGCAGATGCGTTCCACATGACCTCACCGCCCGATAATGGCGCAGGTGCCACGCGCTGCATCCGTAACGCGATCCTGGACGCGCGGATCGATGCCGGACAGGTCGACTACATCAACGCCCATGGCACCTCGACGCCGGCCGGCGACAAGGCGGAAGCCGCTGCGATCAGAACCGTATTCGGTGATCACGCTTACGACCTGTCGGTCAGTTCGACCAAATCGATGGTCGGTCATCTGCTTGGTGCGGCAGGCGCTGTCGAGGCGATCTTCAGCGTGCTTGCCATACGCGACCAAGTGGCGCCGCCGACGATCAACCTTGATGAACCCGGCGACGGATGCGACCTCGATTTCGTCCCGCATGAGGCTAAGCCGCGGACAATCAATGTCGCTGTATCCAACTCCTTTGGTTTTGGTGGCACCAACGGGTCGCTGGTGTTCCGCCGGTTCGCCGAGTGACGTTGAGCTGGGTGGATGGGCGGCCGGCTGAAGGGCTGCCCATTCATGATCGAGCGCTTGCTTACGGCGACGGCCTGTTTGAAACGATCAAGGTGGTGGCCGGACGGCCCGAACTGCTCGATCGGCATTTGCAGCGGCTGGAACTTGGCTGCCAGCGTCTGGCGATCCCCTGCGACATCAATGGCGTAGGTAGCCAACTCATCGCTTTCAGTGCCGAGCTTGGAGCGGGTGTCGCTAAGCTCATCGTCAGTCGAGGGGAGGGCAAGAGAGGCTATGCTCCGCCCATCCCCTGTATGCCTCGAACGGTCCTTACCGGATCCCCCCTTCCAGACTACCCGAAAGCACATGCCGAACACGGCGTTCGCCTGTACCCCTGTACGACCCGTCTTGCCGAGCAGCCGATTCTGGCTGGCCTGAAGCACCTCAATCGGCTGGAGCAAGTGCTGGCCCGTGCCGAGTGGCAGGATCCTGGTTACGCCGAAGGTTTGATGCGCGACACCTCCGGGCGGGTCATTGAAGGCGTTTTCAGCAACCTGTTCATCGTCGAATCGGGCAGGTTGATGACGCCGTCCCTGGAGCGCTGCGGGGTCGCAGGGGTCATGCGCGAAGAAGTGCTGGAGCGCGCGCGGACTGCCGGCGTGCCGACCCAGGTCGGCGATCTTTCGCTAGGGCAGCTATATCGCGCTGACGAGGTCTTCGTTTGTAACAGCCTGTATGGCATTTGGCCTGTGCGCCAATTGGATGCCAGCGTATGGCCGGTGGGGCCTGTGACACGTAAACTGCAACGCCTGGTGGCTGATCTGTCGAGCAATACGTGATTCGAAAACTGTCTTTTGTGCTCCTTGGCGCCTTGCTGCTCGCTGCGCTGGCGCTCGGCCTGGTCTATTGGAAGCTTCACTCCGCCTTGGGGCAGCCGCTGCAGCTTGGCGCCGCGCAAACGCTTGAGGTTCAGCCTGGGAATACCCCCAGTGGCTTGTTGCAACGGCTGGAGCGAGACGGGGTATTGAGCGATTCGTTCTGGTTGCGGCTGCACTGGCGGCTGAAGCTCTCAGGACACACCTTGCACAGCGGCGAATATCAACTGCGGCCAGAGATGACTGCCCGCGACATGATCGGGCTCTGGCAGCGTGGCGAGGTTGTGCAACATACCCTGACCATCGTCGAAGGATGGAATTTTCGCCAGGTGCGCGCCGCGCTGGAGGCGCTGCCTACGGTACAGCAGACGATTGTTGGTCAGTCGGATGACGAGGTCATGACGCGTCTCGGTCAGGCCGGCTCGCACCCCGAGGGACGCTTTTTCCCTGACACCTACAGCTTCACCCGCGGTGTCACCGATCTCGACCTGCTCCAGCGCGCTTATTCACGACTGGAGACGGTGCTGGCCGAGGAATGGCAACGGCGTAGCGAAGGGTTGCCCTATCAGAACGCGTATGAGGCGCTGATCATGGCTTCAATCATCGAAAAGGAAACCGGGGTTCCGTCAGAGCGCGGCGAGATCGCTGGCGTTTTCGTTCGCCGGCTGGAGCAAGGCATGTTGCTACAGACAGACCCGACGGTGATCTATGGTATGGGCGAACAATACAGGGGTCGGATCACCCGCAGCGATCTGCTCAGGCCGACCCCCTACAACACCTATACCACCAACGGGTTGCCACCGACGCCGATCGCGATGGTTGGCCGGGAAGCGATTCACGCTGCTCTGCACCCGGTCGAAGGAAAAAGCCTCTACTTCGTCGCGCGGGGGGATGGCAGCCACGTGTTCAGTGATTCGTTGAGCGAACACAATCGCGCGGTGCGTGAATATCAACTCAAGCGTCGAGCAGACTATCGTTCCAGTCCACCGCCCCGGCAAGCCCCGGCGCCGATCGAGAATGCCCAGTGACAGGACTCTTCATTACATTGGAAGGACCCGAAGGTGCGGGCAAGAGCACCAACCGGGAGTACCTCGCGCAGCGCTTGCGTGAGCACGGCCTGGACCTCGTACTGACGCGCGAACCTGGCGGCACCCCTTTGGCTGAGCGCATTCGTGAACTGCTGTTGGCGCCTGCAGACGAGCCCATGAACAGCGATACGGAGCTGTTGTTGGTGTTCGCGGCACGCGCACAGCATCTTGCTCAGGTCATTCGGCCCGCGCTCGCGCGAGGCGCTGTAGTGCTGTGCGACCGGTTTACCGATGCCACCTACGCGTATCAGGGCGGTGGCCGCGGTCTCCCCACCCCGCGTATCGAGCAGCTTGAATGCTTTGTTCAGGGTGAGATGCGTCCGGATCTGACGCTGATCTTCGATTTGCCAGTAGAAATCGGCCTGAGCCGCGCCGCTGCACGGGGACGCCTTGATCGGTTCGAGCAGGAAGGGCTCGAATTCTTCGAGGCCGTGCGCAGTGCCTATCTCAATCGTGCGCAGCAGGACCGGCAGCGCTATCGTGTGGTCGATGCAGGCCAGTCGCTAGCCGCCGTGCAACAGAGTCTGGACAGGCTTCTGCCTGAGGTGTTGGAGCGTGCGCTTGGCTGACGGCATTCTTCCATGGCAGGTTGATCTCTGGCAGCTGCTGGCCGGTCATCAACAGCATGCTCATGCGTATTTGCTGCACGGTCCGGCGGGCATCGGCAAGCGTGCGTTAGCCGAACAGTTGATGGCGCTGTTGCTCTGTCAGCGACCGGCGGCGCACCGCGCTTGCGGCAGCTGCAAAGGCTGTCTGTTACTCGCCGCTCATACTCACCCAGACCATTACATTCTGGAGCCCGAGGAGGTCGACAAGGCCATCCGGGTCGACCAGGTTCGGCAACTGGTCGGGTTCGTTACCCAGACCGCTCAATTGGGCGGGCGCAAAGTCGTGCTGATCGAACCGGCCGAGGCGATGAATCTGAACGCTGCCAACGCGTTGCTCAAGAGTCTCGAGGAGCCGGCTGGCGATACCGTTCTGTTGCTGGTCAGTCATCAGCCCAGCCGGTTGCTAGCGACGGTCAAGAGTCGCTGCGTGCAACAAGGCTGCCCCTTGCCCGGGCGCCAGCAGAGCCTTGATTGGCTGGCGGCAAAACTTCCAGACATGTCGCCCGCGCAGCGTGAGGAGCTGCTTGCGTTGTCTGCCAATTCGCCATTGGCCGCGCTCAAGCTGCAGGGTGCGGGCGTACTCGACATGCGGGCGCAAGTCGTCGACGGGGTAAAGAAACTGCTCAAGCGGCAGCAGTCTCCCAGTCAGCTGGCTGAGGCCTGGAATTCACATTCGCTGATCCTGTTGTTCGATTGGTTTTGCGAATGGGCGCATCTGATATTGCGCTTTCAAATGACTGGCGATGAAGAAGGGCTTGGCGCCGCCGATATGCAGAAGGTGATTCAATACCTGGCGGAGAAGTCGTCACCCGACCGGCTGCTGGTGCTGCAAGATTGGTTGCTTGCCCATCGACAGAAGGTGCTGGCTAAAGCCAATCTTAATCGTGTCTTGCTTCTCGAAGCGCTTCTGGTGCAGTGGGCAAGCTTGCCCGGGCCAAGCTAGAATCCATCGAACTGTTGTTAGGAATGAATAGCGCATGAGCCTGCCTGCAAACCTTGGTCCGCGTAACGGCATTCTGTCTCTGACCATCAAGGACAAGTCGGTGCTCTATGCGGCGTACATGCCGTTCATCAAGCATGGCGGATTGTTCATCCCGACCAACAAGAGTTACAAGCTTGGCGACGAGGTGTTCATGCTGCTGAGCCTGATGGACGAGCCGGAAAAGATCCCTGTCGCCGGCAAGGTGGTGTGGATCACGCCCAAGGGCGCCCAAGGCAACCGGGCCGCAGGCGTCGGCGTGCAGTTCAATGAAGGCGACTCGACTGCTCGCAACAAGATTGAAACCTACCTGGCCGGCGCGATGAAATCAGACCGCCCGACGCACACCATGTAGGCGGTAAAGCGGAAAGACGATAAAAGCGCCTGAGGCTGGAAAGCAAGAGTAGATCGGGTCGCTCGTTGTCTATCCAGCAGGCGCAATCGAGCGAATATGACACAGACCTGGCGCCTACGCCTGGCCTCCAGCCTCCAGCCATTTTTCCCCTATAATGCACGGCCCATACGTAACTCGATGAATGGCGTGTCTGATGCTGGTCGATTCCCACTGTCACCTCGATCGTCTCGATCTTACCTTGCACGACAACTCCCTCGATGCCGCTCTGCATGCTGCGCGTCAGCGTGGCGTTGGGCATTTCCTTTGTATCGGTGTCAGCGCTGAGAACACGGCTGCGGTCAAAGCGCTTGCGCAGCGCTATGACGACGTCGATTGTTCGGTGGGGGTGCACCCGCTGGACCTCGAACCCGGTGCCGAACCTGCGCTGGACTGGTTGCTGAAGGAACTGGATGCGCCCGGTGTGGTGGCAATCGGCGAAACCGGGCTTGACTATCACTACGAGCCTGAAGCCGCCGAGCTGCAGCAGCAATCCTTCCGCATGCATCTCGATGCCGCACGGATCTGCGGCAAGCCGGTCATTGTTCATACCCGTGCGGCTCGTGCCGACACGCTGGCGCTGCTTCGCGAAGCCTCGTTGCCCCAGGCCGGCGTACTGCATTGCTTCACCGAAGACTGGGACATGGCCAAGTCCGCCCTGGATCTCGGGTTCTATATTTCGCTGTCCGGCATCGTGACATTTCGCAACGCCGATGCCCTGCGGGATGTCGCTCGCCGTGTTCCTGCGGATCGCCTGCTGGTGGAGACGGATTCGCCTTACCTGGCCCCGATTCCCTACCGCGGCAAACCGAACCTGCCGCAGTATGTGCGCGAGGTTGCCGAGTATCTCGCCGATCTGCGCGGGGTCGGTTTCGAGGTGCTGGCGGCGCAGACCACGAGCAACTTCAAGCGACTGTTTCCCTTGGCGCGCGTCAGGAACTGAAAAGCGCGAGTGCGTGCAAGGCGGTGTGCTTGGGACTTCTCCGCACATGCCGTGTACAATCCGCGCCGCTTCATGCACATGCCGGTTACTGGCATGCGGATACGAGGTGTGGGTTGGCGCTCAAGCATAGCCTTCCGTCAGTCCCGCCATTTCTTCGTCACAGACCAAACCAGGTGACGCCATGTCCGGCGATACGCTGCACACCGGGCCGCTTCAGCGCGGCCTGAAAAACCGGCACATTCAGCTGATCGCGCTCGGCGGGGCTATTGGAACGGGGCTCTTCCTTGGCTCAGCCGGCGTGCTGCGCAGCGCCGGGCCGTCGATGATCCTCGGCTATGCCATCGGTGGGATGATCGCCTTTTTGATCATGCGCCAGCTCGGCGAGATGATCGTCGAGGAGCCGGTCGCGGGATCCTTCAGTCACTTCGCGCACAAATACTGGGCGCCTTATGCGGGCTTTCTCTCCGGTTGGAACTACTGGGTGTTGTATGTCCTGGTGGGGATGGCCGAACTGACCGCAGTCGGTAAGTACGTCCAGTTTTGGTGGCCGGAGGTGCCGACCTGGGCCACCGCTGCGGTGTTTTTTGTGCTGATCAATCTGATCAACCTGGTCAACGTCAAGACCTTCGGCGAGACCGAGTTCTGGTTCGCGATCATCAAGGTCGGAGCCATTGTCGGCATGATTGCGCTCGGCCTGTATCTCTTGCTGAGCGGTGCCGGTGGTGAACAGGCTGGTTTCAGCAACCTCTGGAGCCACGGCGGATTCTTCCCCAACGGTATCAGCGGGATGGTCATGGCCTTGGCGATCATCATGTTTTCATTCGGCGGCCTGGAACTGGTGGGGATCACCGCAGCTGAAGCA
Source organism: Stutzerimonas stutzeri (assembly GCF_024448935.1). Classification (GTDB taxonomy): domain Bacteria; phylum Pseudomonadota; class Gammaproteobacteria; order Pseudomonadales; family Pseudomonadaceae; genus Stutzerimonas; species Stutzerimonas stutzeri_AO. The sequence goes on along the minus strand of NZ_JAMOIE010000012.1, from coordinate 3,357 downwards.
TCCGACCCGAAGACAGTCATTCCCAAAGCCATCAACCAGGTCGTTTATCGGATTCTGATCTTCTACATCGGCGCGCTGAGCGTTCTGCTGGCGCTCTATCCTTGGGACAGCCTGCTGGAAACGCTGGGTTCGGCCGGTGACCCCTACAGCGGCAGCCCTTTCGTGCAGATCTTTTCACTGATCGGCAGTGACACGGCGGCGCACATCCTTAACTTCGTGGTGCTGACGGCGGCCCTCTCGGTGTACAACAGCGGCGTGTACTGCAACAGTCGCATGCTCTACGGCCTGGCGGAGCAGGGCGATGCGCCGAAGGTATTGATGAGGGTGAATCGCCGCGGGGTGCCGGTGCTGGCGATCGCTCTTTCGGCCCTGGTCACCATGCTCTGCGTGCTGGTGAACTACCTGCTGCCGCAAACTGCCCTCGAATTGCTCATGTCGCTGGTGGTTGCGGCGCTGCTGATCAACTGGGCGATGATCAGTCTCGCCCACTTGCGATTTCGCAAGGCAATGAAGGCGCAGGGCGTCGAGCCTTCGTTCAAGGCTTTCTGGTATCCATTCAGTAATTATCTTTGCCTGGCATTCGTGGCATTGATTGCCGCCATCATGCTGTCGATGCCCGGTCTGCGAACCTCGATCATCGCGATACCATTTTGGGCGCTGTTTATCTGGCTGTGCTTCCGGTTGCGGCTTTCGAACCGGCGTGCCGCGCATGGTTGATACGCTGATTCGTATCGCCAGAGCGGACAAAAAAACCCGGCGTCGCGAGGGGCCGGGTCAAGACCATTAGGAGTATGAGGTCACGTTCCTCGCTCCCTCAGCTGGCCGAGCAGTGGGGGGATTGCGCGGCCAGTGATGGAAGTATTGGTCCGGATCCTTAACCCTGCTGGGCGATTGCGGCGATTTTTAAACGGATTTGGAATAGTCACGACCAGGCTGATCGCTCACTTCGCGAGCAGCCCGCGAACCACTGCCAGGCTCTGCTCGATGACCGCCGGCCGCGTGTAGAAATGCGGTGAGAATCTGATCCCTCCACCACGAAGCGCACAGACGACCTGCTCCTCCTTGAGGCGTTGAAACAGCGTCGGGTTGTCGATCCCATCGATCCGGAACGTGAGGATACCGGCTCGCCGAGCTGGATCGGTTGGGCTCAGCACTTCTACTCCCGGCATGGCCGATAGCTCTCGCTGGAGATGGTCGATGCGTTCGGCCAGTGCCTGTGCCACCGCGATCATTCCCACTTCTTCCAGCAAGGACAGGCTGGCTTCCAATGCCATGGCGCCGAGCAGGTTCGGGCTGCCGCACTCGAAGCGCTGCGCGCTGGATGCCGGCTGCCAATCGCTGCGGTCATAATCGCCGGCGTGCTCGAGCATATGCCAGCCGTACTCGTGAAGCTTGAGCTGATCGCGCAAGTCGCTGCGGCAATAGAACACACCCAGGCCCTCTGGGCCCAGCAGCCATTTGTGTCCGTCGGCCATGGCGAATGCACACCGGCATTGCTGAGCATCGAATGGCAGCGCGCCCAGCTGTTGGATTGCATCGATGCACAGCAGTACGCCACGTTGTTCGCAGCCTTCACCGAGTCGTGGCAGGGCGAGCCGCAGGCCGCTCGCATACTGCACGGCGCTGATCGCCAGCAAGCGAACGTTCGGCCCGCAGGCCGCGAGCAGGTCGCCTTCGGGATCTTCACCCTTGAGGCTGACCTGGATGACCTCAACCCCTTGCGGCCGCAACGCCTCCCACACTACACGGTTGGAGGGAAATTCCTCGTCGCTGATGACGACCTGGTCACCGGGCTTCCACTCCAGTCCGAAGGCTACATACGACAGTGCTTCGGAGGTGTTCTTGACCAGCGCTATGTCTGCTGGTGTGGGTGCGTTCAGCAATCTGGCCAGGCGATTTCGCAGGCGGGTTTCGACCGCCAGCCACTGCGGGTAGTCGCGCGCGCCAATCGTGATGTTCTGTTGGGCAAACCTGATTACCGCATCGCTCGCACGGCGAGGCCAGGGCGAGACGGCCGCGTGATTCAGGTACCGCAAGCCGTCGATTTGGGGAAATTCGTCATTTAATGTACTCATAGCAATCTTCCGTGCATTTTCTGACTAAACAGGCATAATCATCTGCTTCGATTTTTCACACTGCAGCCACTCATGCAAAACGAATCCCGCAAGGTCCGCGAATTTCGCCGTCGCGAACAAGAGATTCTCGACGCGGCGCTCCAGTTGTTCCTCGAACAGGGAGAAGACAGCGTCACCGTCGAGATGATCGCCGACAAGGTCGGGATCGGTAAAGGCACCATCTACAAGCACTTCAAATCAAAGGCCGAAATCTACCTGCGGCTGATGCTCGACTACGAGCGGGATCTGAACGAGCTGCTGCATTCACCGAGTCTCGATCAGGACAAAGAAGCGCTGTCTCGTGCCTACTTCGAGTTTCGCATGGGCGATCCCCAGCGCTATCGGTTGTTCGACCGTCTCGAGGAAAAGGTGGTCAAGGGCAATCAGGTACCGGAAATGGTCGAGGAGCTGCACCGTATCCGTGCCTCCAACTTCGAGCATCTGACCCAGCTGATCAAAGGGCGCATCGCCGAAGGAAAGCTGGAGGACGTGCCGCCTTATTTCCACTATTGCGCAGCCTGGGCCTTGGTACATGGGGCTGTAGCGCTCTACCATTCGCCGTTCTGGAGCAGCGTCCTCGAAGACCAGGAAGGGTTCTTTCAGTTCTTGATGGATATCGGCGTACGCATGGGCAACAAGCGCAAGCGCGACCAGTAAGTCCCGGCAGCGAGGTGGCGTTTCTGACGATGGGGTGTGGCGCATTCACTTGATCGAGCAAGGGCCGATATTGGCAAGTGAAGCGCACTCGTCAGTCGTTCCGTCGACATGGAGAATCGGACTGTTTGGATTGCCGCCGCACCTTCGCGAAGGTTCCGATTGTTACCTGATGGAAAACAACCTCGGCAGATGGACGACAGCTGCCCGCGTCCCGGCGATGTTTCAACGTTTCACTAACGGGAGTCTCACGACCAGCTCACTTCCTTTACCGCTTCCCTCACTCCTGCCGGTCACCGTGCCGCCGTGTGCTTCGACCAACTCGCGCACTACCGTCAGACCGATGCCCAGCCCTGCGCCGTTGAAACCAACCGCATTCACATCCTGTACGAATGGCTCGAAGATGAACGGTAGCGCTCGTGCTGTGATCCCGATGCCGTTATCGCGAATGCTGATCTCCACCATGTCCCTTTCGGCAGTAGCCAAAAGGCTGACCGAGCCACCGACCGGCGTGTACTTGGCCGCATTACCCAACAGGTTGCCAAGAATCTGGGCGAGCCGCATGGGGTCGCCATTTATTGGTGCGCCA
>NZ_JAMOIE010000011.1 GCF_024448935.1 Stutzerimonas stutzeri | reverse complement strand
GGCTGGAGGCTGGACGAAACGGGCCGATGCTCTTTGCGTCAAGCTTTCGTCTACTGTCGTATGCAGCGTTCTCGTCGAGCCTCCAGCGCTCTTCTCGGCTTCACGCTTTTTTCAGCTGAGCGCTGCCATCACCTTCGAGGTGATCTCTTCCACGGAGCCGACGCCTTCGACGCGGCTGCACTTCGGCGTGCCTTCGGCCGCTTCGAGGTTCTGATAGAACGCAACCAGCGGCTTGGTCTGGGAATGATAAAGGCTCAGGCGATGGCGGATGGTTTCTTCCAGATCGTCCTTGCGCTGAATCAGCTCTTCGCCGGTCAGGTCATCGACGCCAGCCACCTTTGGCGGGTTGTGCTCGGTGTGATAGACACGACCTGACGCCGGATGCACACGGCGACCGGACAGGCGACTCACGATCTCTTCATCGTCTACCGCAATTTCCAGTACGTGGTCCAGCTTGACGCCAGCATCACGCAGTGCTTCGGCCTGTGGAATGGTGCGCGGGAAGCCATCGAAGAGGAATCCGTTGGCACAATCGGGCTGCTGCAGACGCTCCTGGATCAGCGCGATGATGATTTCGTCGGAAACCAGACCACCGCTGTCCATCACGTCCTTGACCTGCAGGCCCAGGGGCGTGCCGGCCTTGACCGCTGCACGCAACATGTCGCCGGTGGAGATTTGCGGGACGGAGAACTTCTCGGTAATGAAGCGTGCCTGTGTGCCTTTCCCGGCACCCGGCGCTCCCAGCAGAATGACGCGCATGGAGTGAGTCCTCAAGTTTGCGAAGGGATGCCGCCAGGATCGATGCAACGCACCCTCACCTCTGGCGAATCGGAAATTCTGGTTTGCCGCCATGTGACAAAAGGTTGAACACGATACACAGCGCACAGAATGCAGACAAGCGGCGCCCATTGTGTCTTGGCATGCCGACCCCGCGCCGCGTGCGGTGCCGATAAAATGCCGCTCACTGCCCATGGTGGCGGTTGCCAGACGCCACCTGAGCGAGACGGCGAAGAATCAACCAGTGTTGCGCAGCCCTGCGGCAATGCCCGCGACGCTGACCAGCAAGGCCTGCTCCAGAGGGCTTTCCGCCGGGCTTTGCTGTTGCCGTGAACGTGCCAGCAGTTCGGTCTGCATCAGATGCAGCGGATCGAGGTAGGTATTGCGCAGACTGAACGCCTCCAACGTTGCAGGGCTGTGCGCCAGCAGCTCTGGCTGCCCGGTCAACTCAAGCACCGCCGCTACAGCCTGCGACAATCTGTCGCGCAAATCGCGCCCCAACGGTTGTAGCTCTGCGCTGACCAGTCGCGCGTCGTAGCGTTCGGCTATTTCCGCGTCAGCCTTGGCCAGGACCATTTCGAGCATGTCGATGCGGGTGCTGAAAAACGGCCAGTGCTGGCGCATGGTCTTGAGCCGTTCACTTTCACCTCGCTCCAGCGTCCCGCGCAGCGCCTGCTCCCAGCCCAGCCAGGCGGGCAGCATCAGCCGCGTCTGGGTCCAGGCGAAGATCCAAGGAATCGCTCGCAGGCTTTCGACACCCCCCTCGCGACGCTTCGATGGGCGGCTGCCCAGTGGCAGACGCCCAAGCTCCTGTTCGGGCGTCGCCTGGCGGAAATACTCGACGAACTGCGGATGATCGCGCACCACGCTGCGGTAGGTCGACACGCCGTCCGCTGCAAGCTGCTCCATGGTTTCGCGCCAGTCCGGCTCGGGCATCGGCGGCGGTAGCAGGGTCGCTTCGAGGACGGCAGCCAGATACAGGCTGAGGTTCTGCTCGGCGATATCCGGCAGGCCGAACTTGAAGCGGATCATCTCGCCCTGCTCGGTGGTGCGGAATCGACCCGCTACCGATCCGGGTGGCTGCGAAAGAATCGCCGCATGCGCCGGTCCGCCGCCACGCCCAACCGTGCCGCCACGGCCATGGAACAGCAGCAATTCAACCTGATGGGCACGGCAGATCTCGACCAGGCTTTCCTGCGCACGGTATTGCGCCCAGGCAGCCGCCGTGGTGCCGGCATCCTTGGCTGAATCCGAGTAGCCGATCATTACCTCTTGCGGGCCGTGGAGCCGCTGACGATACCCCGGCAACCCGAGCAGTTTGTCGATGGTCGGCCCGGCATTGTCGAGATCGGCGAGCGTCTCGAACAGCGGCACGACCCGCATCGGCCGTTGCAGCCCAGCCTCCTTGAGCAGCAGCTGTACAGCCAGCACATCCGAGGCGCCCTTGGCCATGGAGATGACATAGGAGCCGAGCGATGCACCGGGCGCCTGCGCCACCACGCGGCAGGTATCCAGCACTTCCGCCGTTTCGGCCGAGGGCTTGAAGTTCGGAGGTAGCAAGGGCCGACGGTTGTTCAACTCCGATTGCAGGAAGTCCAGACGCTGCTGCTCGTCCCACCGATCGTAATGGCCGATACCCAGGTAGTCGGTAATTTCGGCCAACGCGGCAACATGCCGGGACGAGTCCTGGCGGACATCCAGGCGCACCAGAAACAGACCGAAGGCAGCAGCCCGGCGCAACGTATCGAGCAAGTCGCCATCGGCAATCATGCCCATGCCACAGGCATGCAGCGAGTGGTAACAGAGCGCCAACGGCTCGCACAGGTCCCGATTATCGAGCAACACCTGCGCCGGTGCCGGCTGGTCATGCTCGATAGCACCGTTCGCCCAGTCACGCGTGGCTTGCAGGCGCTCGCGCAGGGTCCTGAGCAAGGCCCGGTAGGGCTCGGCCGACTGCCCGCTGCGGCGGAGCAGTTCATTGCTGGCGGTCTGCATCGACAATGCCGTGATCAGAGCGTCGATATCGCGCAGGAACAGGTCTGCCGCGACCCAGCGTGCCAGCAGCAAGACCTCACGGGTCACCGTCGCCGTCACGTTGGGGTTGCCGTCACGATCGCCGCCCATCCACGACGCGAAACGGATCGGCGCGACGTCCAGCGGCAGGTGCAGACTGGTGCTGCGTTTGAGTGCTTGATCGGTCTGGCGCAGCACGTTCGGCAGCGCTTGCCACAATGAATTTTCGATAACGGCGAAGCCCCACTTCGCCTCTTCTACCGGTGTCGGTCGGCTGCGACGAATCTCCTCGGTGTGCCAGGCCTCGGCCACGAGCCGCTGCAGACGCAGCTCGATCTTGGCCAGTTCTCCCTGACCAAGATCGGTGTGGTCCCGCGCCGCCAATTGCGCGGCGATGGCGTCGTATTTCTGGATCAGGGTCCGTCGTGAGACTTCGGTCGGATGCGCGGTCAACACCAACTCGATGTCCAGGCGGCCAACCTGGCGCGCCAGAAACTCCTGACTGAAGCCTTCACCCTTCAGGCGTTCGAGCAGGTCACCTAATGCACCAGCTTCGGACGGGGCCGCTTCGTCAGGTCCACGCCTGCGCACCTGGTGATATTGCTCGGCGATATTGGCCAGGTTGAGAAACTGACTGAAGGCGCGGGTCATCGGCAGCAGCTCGTCATCGCCCAGCCCGTCGAGCGTTTCCTGCAACAGCCGGGCCCCATCAGCCGAGCCACGGCGCGCGCCCTTGGCGCCCTTGCGGATGCGCTCGATCTTGTCGAAGAAGGCATCGCCGTGTTGCTCGCGAATTGCATTGCCCAGGAGCTCGCCGAGCAGATGAACGTTTTCGCGCAAACGCGCGTCGATCTTCGCCATGTTCGCCTCTCTTTACAGGCCGCCGCATCGGCAGCACGTAAAACGATGCTGTCGATGCTGAACGGCTACGCTGTATGAACCGTCCAAACAGAGTGCACAGCGTCTACGACGAAGACAAGGCATAGCAGAACACGCCTGTCGATGCTGGCTCGTAATACCCGCCAATATCGCTCGCCAAGCGAGCTAAGGATGGAGCTAGATGAAAATTTCAGAACTGGTCCGGGAATGGGAAAGCAGCGCCACCGGCCGCATGAGCGCCGCGCAGTACACCATTCCGCTGGATGTCGAAAGTGCGGCAAGGCTGGCAGCGCTGGCCGAGATGTATCCGAAGCGCAGCACCGAAGAGCTGTTAGGTGAACTGGTGGGTGCAGCGCTTGAAGGGATCGAGACCAGCCTCCCCTACGAGCAGGGCTCCAAGGTGATCTCGACGGACGAGCAAGGTGACCCGATCTATGAAGACGTTGGGCCAACGCCGCGCTTCCTGGCCTTGTCACGCAAGCATCTTGAGCGCCTGCTTGCCGAGCGAGCCGAGCAAGCCGAGCAAGCCTGACCGATTCTGAACCTTGGTACCACTGTCGAATGGGCGTACCGAGGTGGCGTGTCATCGCCCCTCGCGCCTGTCAAATGGCTCTAGACAGCCTTTTTTGTCGTTTGGCTTGTTTTGCCGGAACGATTACGCCCAGCCGGCCTCATAGAAACATGCCCGTTTTGATTGCTGACAGTGATGACGAATTCAACGCACAGCCTAACGGGCACTGTTCTCGATATCCCATCCGATATCCCATTGGAGACTGGCCATGAAAATGAACACCATCGAAAGCCCACTGTCGCGATTTCAGCTGCCCAAGCTGGCAGCCGTTGCACTCGGGGGCCTGTTGCTGGTTGGTTGTGCCGGCAATCCGCCAAACGAGCAGTTCGCCGTAACCGAATCGGCCGTGCGTAGCGCGGTGAGCGCTGGGGCCACCGAATATGCCCCGGTGGACATGCGTGCCGCTCAGGAAAAGTGGCAGCAGGCCGAACTCGCGATGCAGAAAGAAAACTATGAGGAAGCCCGTCGACTCGCCGAGCAGGCCGAGTGGGACGCCCGGGTTGCAGAGCGCAAGGCACAAGCCGCCAAGGCCCAGAAGGCCGTTGAGGACGCTCGGAAGGGGATTCAGGAGCTGCGCGAAGAAAGCATGCGCGGCCTTCAGCAGTAACGCCCTTCCCTTCCGCACTCTCATTTAGCAGAGGATGAATCGACATGCATAAGCTAGTAGCCATCCCCACAGCGATCGCCATCAGCATCGGCCTTGCGGCCTGCTCGTCGCAGCCAAACCAGAATCTGGAAACGGCGCGCAGCGAGTTCACGTCACTGCAGAGCAATCCGCTGTCACAGAAATACGCCGCTCTGGAAATCCAGGACGCCTCCAAGCAACTCGACGAAGCCAACAAGGCCTATCTGAACGATGCGGATGAAGAGCGCGTCAACCAGCTCGCCTACCTGGCCAACCGTCGGATTGACCTGGCCGAACAGACCATCGAACTACGCAAGGCCGAGCAAGAGATTGAGCAGGCTTCCACACAGCGCGCACAAGCGCGGCTGGAATCCCGTGAAGCGATGATCCGCCAGCTTCAGCAGGATTTGCAGGCCAAACAAACTGAACGCGGCACCCTGGTGACCTTCGGCGACGTGCTGTTCGACCTGAACAAGGCCGAGCTCAAGGCTGCCGGTATGGGCGACGTTCAGAAGCTCGCCAAGTTTCTCAACGAGAATCCGGAGCGCAAGGTCTTGATCGAAGGCTATACCGATAGCACAGGCTCCGATTCGTACAACCAGCAACTGTCCGAACGTCGAGCTGAAGCGGTGCGCCGCGCGCTGGTTCGCTCCGGCGTGGAGATCGATCGAATCCAGACCGTCGGTTACGGTGAAGCGTATCCGGTTGCGAGCAACGACTCGCCCGCCAGCCGAGCGAGGAACCGTCGCGTTGAAGTCACGATCTCCAACGACGACAAGCGTGTAGCACCGCGCTCCTCGATGGAATAATCGCGACTCGAGCCGCACCGGTGACACCGAAGCCCGCTCTTATGGCGGGCTTCTTGGTTTGCAGCTTTGCACAGCGACGCTATGACTTGTTTGCCGGCGCCCTCTCGGTCGGCACCTGCTGGCCCATACAGCGGATCGCACGCTTTCGATTGTCAACCAGCACGCCGGTCAGGCCCTTCTGCTCGGTATCGAAGAGCACCAGCACGCCATCAATGCACTCTGCAACCTGTGGCGCGGGTTTGAGCGAGACCCGGTAATCTTCGCCGGGAATGGTTTTGAGCATCGTGTAGTCGGCCAGCAACAGAGCATCCTCCGGCTTGGCGATATGCACATAACCGTAGTAGGACAGCACCGCAACGGTGCCGATGACGCTGCCGATAGCGGTGAGAATCAGCGGGATGGGGTTGCGTTCGGACATGACGTGTTCGCCTGATCAAAGAGCCGGTATTGTCGCAAAAATAACGGCTTCAGCGCAGGCGGCGGTGGCTTTGTAGGATGGAATCGCCGAAGGCGCTTCCGTCGGTTACCGCGAACCGGCCACATCCGTTACCCCACCACCGCAACCGCACCCACCCTCTCGATCGTCGGATTACGCCTTCGGCTAATCTACGTGCTATTTCGGGGCCAGGAAACGGTGGAATTCATATTCAACCCATCAAGACACGCTGGCCAAGCCATGAACACTTTGCTGTCACTTCCCGCCCTCTGATCGCCGAGCCAAATAGTGCAACTGGCTTCTACCGGTGTTCAATACCCGCGCTGGATGTCGATGACACCGCTGATGGACTCACCCTGCTCCAGCGAGGCGATCTTGCCGGCGATCTGCTCGATGGTGGCTTCGCGCAAGGTGCGTGCCGAGACATGCGGGGTGATGGTTACCTGCGGCATGGTCCAGAACGGATGCGTCGTTGGTAACGGCTCCTCACGGAACACGTCGAGCACTGCCCGGGCCACCTTGCCCTCTTCGATGGCACGGCAAAGATCCTCATCGATCAGGTGCTCGCCGCGCCCGACGTTGATCACCACCGCATCAGGCCTGAGCCGCGACAGCAGCGAGTGGTCGATCAGATCGCGCGTACTGTCGGTCAGCGGCAGCGTGTTGACCAGCACGCGCGTTTCAGCGAGGAAATCATCGAGCTCCACCTCGCCAGCAAAACTGCGCACCCCGTCTATGCCAGGTGCGGAACGCGACCATCCCATAACCGGGTAATCCAGCGTCGCCAGCGTCTTGGCGACCCGCTTGCCGATGTGCCCGAGCCCGAGCACACCGATCGGCCACTCGCTGCGCTCGATGGGCCGCCGTAACTTCCACTGTCCGGCCGCCTGCTGCTCACGATAGGCGTCCATGTCACGGCTGATGCCAATCACATGATAGGCGACGTACTCCGCCATCTGCACCGCCATACCCGCATCTTCCAGGCGCACTATGGGGATGTCGCGCGGCAGGTTAGGTATCCGCACCAGCGCATCCACGCCTGCGCCAAGGTTGAACACCGCCTTCAGTTGCGGCTCCTTGTCGAACAGCGTCGCGGGCGGATGCCAGACGATGGCGTAGTCAGCGGCGCAACTCGGATTGTCCGGCTGCCAAACCTGGACTTCGGCGTCTGGCAGGTGTTGCTGGATCAGGCTGGTCCAGCGCTCTGGCTTGGGGTCGGCGGCGACGAAGAGGATTTTCATGGTCACTCAGCTTTATTCCTTGGAAGACATCCGGAACGCGCTAGCGTAGCGCTATATCGCATAGACGTGACCATTGGCTTCCAGCAGACGCAACAATGCGGGCCAGGTCAGTTTGGCGGCGCTGCCCAGTTCGGCCGATTGCTGGCGAGTCGTCTCGATGGCAGCCGCTGAAGGCATATGGGTCGGGCCGCAGGCCTGAGCGCGCACCTGAATCTCGCAGGCCTTCATCAGGAAATAGAGGTAGGTGAAGGCTTCGGCGACCGTGCCGCCTGCCGTCAGCACGCCGTGGTTGCGCAGCATCATCATTCGCTTGTCACCCAGGTCGCGGATCAGCCGCTCGCGTTCGCTCAGGTCCAGCGCGACGCCTTCGTACTCGTGATAACAGAGGTGATCGAGGCAGAGCATGGCCGTCTGGCTCAGCGGCAGGAGCCCATCGCGATGCGCCGACACCGCGACGCCATCGGCGGCATGAAGGTGCATGACCGCACCGGCATCTTCGCGGCCCATGTGTACCGCGCTGTGGATGGTGAAACCGGCCGGGTTGACCCGGTGCAGGCTGCCGCTCTGAACGATCTGCCCCTCCTGATCGACCTTGACCAGCGACGAGGCGGTGATCTCCTGAAACAGCAGGCCGTAGGGGTTGATCAGAAAATGGTGTTCCGGCCCGGGTACGCGGGCGGAGAGATGGGTGAACACCAGGTCATCCCAGCCGAAATGCGCGACCAGTCGATAGGCCGCCGCCAGATCCTTGCGCACCTGCCATTCGGCTTCCCGGTTCGTAGCGGTTGAATCTTGCATAGCATCTGCTCCGTTGATTTCGAAGGCGCCAGCCGGCGCGTGGCCTTGCAGTGGCTTTGCTGCCGTCAGGCCTGCTCGGTGCTGGCGGCGTGTTTGCGGTTCTCTTCTTCCTGCAGCGCACGCCACATCAGTTTGCCCGTGGAGGACCGCGGCAACGACGCGACGAACTCCACGTAGACCGGTGCCTTGTAAGCGGCCATCTCGGCCTTGCACCAGTCGATGATGTCCTGCTCGCTGACCTGCCCGGCCTGCCCATCGCGCAGCACGACGCAGGCCTTGACCGTCTCGCCGCGCTTGGGATCGGGCCGCGAGATCACGCAGCACTCCTGGATCGCTGGGTGGCGGTACATCAGGCTCTCCACTTCCGACGGCCAGACCTTGAAGCCGGACGCATTGATCATCCGCTTGAGCCGGTCGACCAGGAAGAAATAGCCCTCTTCATCGTAGTAGCCCATGTCGCCGGTGCGGAAGAATCTGTGGCCGTCCAGTTCGATGAATGCGCGCTCGGTCTCTTCCGGACGGTTCCAGTAGCCCTGGAACAGCTGCGGCCCGCGGCTGATGATTTCGCCTACTTCGTTGGGGCCAAGCTCCTGCCCGGTATTCAGATCGATGACGCGGCTGTCCACGTCGAATACCGGAATCCCGAGGCACTGCGCCTTGGGTCGCGGCACCGGGTTGATATGGGTGGCCGCGATGGTTTCGGAAAGCCCATAGCCTTCGATGTAACGCAGGCCGGTCAGCCGATACAGCTTCTCCTCAACCGCCTTGGGCATTGCTGCGCCACCGCCGCCGACGCTGACCAGGCTGGAGAGGTTGTAGCGCTCCAGGTCCGGATCGGAGAGAAAGTCGATGGCCATCGTGGCGATATTCACCCAGCCGTTCACGGCGTGGCGCTCGATCAGTTGGGCCGCAACTTTGCGGTCCCAGCGGGTCATGATCACGGCGGTGCCGCCATTGTAGATCGGGCCGCTCATGGCGCCCTGCATGCCCGTGACATGAAAGTAAGGCAGTGTCGCGAGGATTACCGATTCGCTGGTGCTGTTGGTCCAGACCACGCGATGGATGATGGTCGCCATCGCCGAGCGATGGGTGTGCATGCAGCCCTTCGGCGCGCCGGTGGTGCCGGAGCTGTAGGGAAACACGCACAGATCGTCCGGACCGGCAGTGTGCGGCCCCGCCTTGTGACCGGCAGCCAGAGCGTCGCTCCAGGCGATGCCGCCGGCGAAGTCCGGCGTGACGGCCGGCGCCTGCACCTCGGCCGGCAGCGCCAGGTCGGTGGGCTGGCGAACGTATTGCGAGTAGGCCGCAACGACTACCTGACGCAGCTGCGCCGTGCCGACCAGGGGCGCGATGAAGCCGGTCAGCTCCTGCCCGCAAAAACATACGGCCGCGCCCGTGTCGTGCAGGTAGTGCTCCAGCTCGGCGCTGTGGTTCATCGGATTGACCGGTACCACCACCGCGTCCGCGCGCAGGATTGCGTAGTAGGCGATGGTGAATTGCGGCGCGTTCTGCATATACAGCAGCACCCGATCGCCCTTGGCGACGCCCAGGTGCTGCAGGTAACCGGCCATCGCTTCGACTTCGCGCAGCAGTTCAGCGTAGGTGATCAAGGTGTCGTAGAAAACGATCGCCGTCTTGTCCGGGAAGCGGCGCGTGGATATCTCGAGATTGATGAACAGGCTGGTTTCCGGCACGCTCAGGTGCTTGGGCAGATCCTCGGGCCAGACCGCATGATGGCGAGTAAACATTTCTGAACTCCTGAACCGCTGTCAAAGGGCCAGGTCGGCCATGGCCCGTTCTTCGCCCCACTCGAGCCAGCCCCGGGTGTCGCGCAAGGGTGTGATCGCGATGCACTTATCACGCAGCGCAGCGACATCGGCCTCAGGGGCGACGATATGGGCAGACGAATGCTCGAAGCCAAGCCACCAGTACGGCAAGCCGCGCCCGTCACGCCCCGCCTGCAAACGCGGCCGGGTGATCGAGCCGCGCGATTGCCGGGTCATTCGCAGATGGCTGACGAGGTCAGCCGAACAAGCCGGGAAATTCACGTTCCAGCAACAGCCGTTTTCTTCACGACGCGCCCAGAGCGCACGGATCGTGGTTGCCGCGTAGGTCTCGACACAGGACCAATCGATTCCTATGCGGTCAATAAAGGCCTGGCTCAGGCCGATCGCCGGAATGCCCAGCAGGTCGGCGCTGAGTACCGCGCCGAGGGTGCCCGAATAAGGCACCGAATCGCCGATGTTCGCCCCGCTGTTGACGCCGGACAGCACCAGATCTGGCGGCGAGTCCTGCAGCCATTCGGCCATGGCGAACATCACGCAATCCGATGGCGTTCCCGAAACGGCGAAACGCCGCTCACCATGGTGATACACCCGCAGCGGCGCGTGCACGGAAATGCCCTGACCGGTACCGCTCTGGTCGTGCTCGGGCGCCACCACCCAGACCTCTTCGGCCAGTTGCGCGGCGATCCGCTCGAGCAACGCCAGCCCCGGCGCAGCGATACCGTCATCATTGGTCAATAAAACGCGGCGTAGCAACGAAGCGCTCATACGGTCACCCCGCTGCCATTCTGGGCGATCCGCCAACCTGCTTCAGCCAGCAGTCCGGCGCGCTGGCCGACCTGCAACGCATCGGCATTGCTGGCATTGCCCTGCAACGCCCGTGCATGGACGCCCTGCAGGATCGCCGCGAGCCGGAACAGTGAAAACGCCACGAACACATGCCAGTCGTCGACGGCGCCGCGCCCGCTCATCAGGCAATACCGTTGCAGCACCTCTTGCTCGGACGGAACGCCCTGCGCCTGCAGATCGATGCCGATCAATCCACGCAGCCCGTCGACACCCGCCGGCAGGTGATACGGCAAGCAGAAGTAGGCGAGGTCCGCGAGCGGATGGCCGAGGGTCGACAGTTCCCAGTCGAGAATTGCCGCCACCTTCGCCTCACTCGAATCGAAAATCAGATTGCCGAGCCGGTAGTCGCCGTGGGCAATGGCGCACTCGTCGCGCTGCGGCGCCTGGTCAGGCAACCAGCGCATCAGTTGCTCCATCGCCGGCATGTCGCCGGTCCGGGACGCCTGATACTGGCCGGACCAGCGCTTCACCTGGCGCGCGAAGTAGCCCTGAGCCTTGCCGAAATCACCCAGGCCCACCTTTTCGACGTCAACTTGATGAAGCTCGGCCAACGTATCGATGGCGGCCAGATGGATCGGCTGGCGTTCGGCGGCAGTCAGGTCATTCAATGCTGGATCGCTGAAGATTCGTCCCTCTATGTGGTCCATTACATAAAAAGGGGTGCCGATGATGGTTTCGTCCTCGCACAGCAGGTGTACGCGTGGCACCGGAACAGTGGTGTGCTCGGACAGGGCGCGGATCACCTTGTATTCACGCTCGACCATGTGCGCAGACGGCAACACCTTGCCCGGCGGTTTCTTGCGCAATACGTAGCGGCGACCGGCACTTTCCAGAAGGTAGGTGGGGTTGGACTGGCCGCCCTGGAACTGCCGAACCTTCAGTTCGGGGTCCAATTCGGGCAGCTGCTGCCGAAGGTATTGAGCCAGCGCCGCCTCATCAAAACGATGCGCGGGAAGCACGTCAATCAATTCGGGTTCGTTCATCGCTGCGCCCCTCAGCATGCGGTTTCGCCGCCATCCGCGACGATCACCTGCCCGGTGATGTAGGCACTGGCGGGCGCCGCGAGAAAGACTGCCAGCCCGGCGATGTCCAGCGGTTCGCCGATACGGCGCAGTGGCGTTTTCTCGGCAGCACGGCGGACTCGCTCCGGATCATCGAGCAAGGCCTTGGCGAAATCGGTACGTACAAGTCCCGGGGCGATGGCGTTGACGCGGATGCCTTTCGGCCCCCACTCGGCCGCCAGATTGCGCGCCAGTGCTGCTTCGGCGGCCTTG
This sequence comes from Stutzerimonas stutzeri, assembly GCF_024448935.1. Lineage (GTDB taxonomy): Bacteria > Pseudomonadota > Gammaproteobacteria > Pseudomonadales > Pseudomonadaceae > Stutzerimonas > Stutzerimonas stutzeri_AO. The sequence goes on along the minus strand of NZ_JAMOIE010000011.1, from coordinate 67,193 downwards.
GACACGCCGTAGGTGCCGATCACCGTGTTGCCGCGCAGCCCGGCGATGCTGGAAAGCATGATCACCGCACCCGCCCCTCGCTCGGCCATCTGCGGCAGGACCATGTTGGACAGCCAGAAGGTGCCCTTGACGTTGGTGTCCATGATCTTGTCCCAGGCGTCGTCGGTCAGCTCGCTGGTCGGTCCATAAACCGGATTGGTGGCGGCATTGCAGACCAGCACATCGATGCGCCCCCACGTCTGCAGGGTGGTGTCGACCACGCGCTGCAAGTCCTCCTTGCGCCCAACGTGGCACGGCACGGCGATGGCCTCGTGGCCCGCCGCTTTCAGCTCGGCGGCGACTGCCTCGCAGGCGTCGGCCTTGCGGCTGGAAATCACGACCCGCGCGCCACACTTGGCCATTTCCTCGGCAATTGAACGGCCGATGCCGCGGGTGGAGCCGGTAATCAGTGCCACCTTCCCGGACAGATCGAATAAGGGGTTGGTCATGTAACTGCATCCTTCTTCTTAGGTTTTGTCGGAAGCTCAGCGCTTGCTGGAGTAGCTCTTCAATTCGAGCTTGGCGATGGCGTCCAGATGCACCTCGTCCGGGCCGTCGGCCAGGCGCAGGGTGCGCTGGTGCGCCCAGGCCGCGGCAAGGAAGCTGTCCTGGCTGACACCCTTGGCGCCATGCACCTGAATCGCGCGGTCCAGCACCCGCAGCGCCATGCTCGGTGCGGCGGCCTTGATCATCGCGATTTCCTGACGCGCCACCTTGTTGCCGACGGTGTCCATCATGCGTGCCGCCTTCAGTGTCAGCAGACGGGTCTGTTCGATCTCGATGCGCGAACGGGCGATGTCCTTGCGGATCGAGTCGAAGTCGGCCAGCGACTTACCAAACGCGACACGCGAATGCACCCGCTCGCACATGGCTTGCAAGGCCCGCTCGGCTACGCCGATGGTGCGCATGCAATGGTGGATGCGGCCCGGGCCGAGCCGCCCCTGGGCGATTTCGAAGCCGCGGCCTTCGCCGAGCAGCATGTTGCTGGCAGGCACCCGGACGTTGTGGTAATGGATTTCGGCATGGCCATGAGGCGCGTGGTCGTAACCGAACACGTGGAGCGCACGGACGATCTCGACGCCAGGCGTATCCAGCGGCACCAGGATCATCGACTGTTGCCGATGCCGCTCGGCCGAAGGATCGGTCTTGCCCATGACGATGGCGATCTTGCAGGTGGTGGTCATTGCGCCTGACGACCACCACTTCTGCCCATTGATCACGTACTCGTCGCCTTCACGGCGGATCTCGCAGGCGATGTTGGTCGCGTCGGATGACGCAACCTCGGGTTCGGTCATGGAGAAGCAGGAGCGAATCTCGCCGTTAAGCAGCGGCTTGAGCCACTGTTCCTGCTGCTCTGGCGTGCCGTAGCGCGCCAGCACTTCCATGTTGCCGGTATCCGGTGCGGAGCAGTTGAAGACTTCGGCGGCGACATGCGAGCGGCCCATGACTTCGCAGAGGTGGGCATACTCGAAGTTGGTCAGCCCGGCGCCGTGTTCGCTTTGCGCAAGGAACAGATTCCAGAGTCCCTGCGCTCGGGCTTTAGCCTTGAGTGTTTCGAGGATAGGCGGCGGTGCCCAGCGATTGCTGGCGTTGGCGACCTGCTCGTGAAAGACATGTTCGTTCGGGTAGATATGTTCATCCATGAATGCCGTGAGTTGCTGCTGGAGTTCCAGCGCCTTGCCGGTCAGTTCATACATTGCCGTCTTCCTTCTTGTTGTTAGGTGCGAGGAAATCCATCGGCACGCCTTGCGCCTGCTCGCTACCGGAGCGCAGTCGGCAGGTCGCTTCGCCGATTGCCAGCAGGCAATCATCCAGGTCGCGCACCTCGCCGGAGCTGTTGAAGATGCGCGTGCCACCGGCACGGCGCCTACCGATCGCACGGATGACGCCGCCCGAGCATTGCCCGGTGAAGGTGGTGTTCAACTAGCGTGATGGCCTTGCGGACGCGTCCCGGATAGGGGCAATAAGTGCCAGCCTCGGCCAGCACCACGTCTAGCAAGGCCGTCATCACACCGCCATGAAGCACGCCGGCCATATTCAGGTGACAGGCCTGGACGTCCAGTTCGATCACCGCCTCGTCTTCCGTCCAGGAAACCTGGCGATAGCCAAGGACCTGATGATGGCCCGGCAGGTCCCTGCCTCCACTGGCCGGCAACTGATTGGTCCGGCTGTCTCCGCCGGTGAGTCCGGTCTGGTCGCTCATTGCGCATCTACCGCGCGGTGAGAGTCAGCACCTGAACGGGCGCCTGGGGACTGCAACTGGATATTTCTCGCTATGAGGCGCATGGCGAGCCCTCTCGATTGTTTTTTGGCGAGCCCTCTTCCTTTCGAAGCTGGCATACCTGAAACATCACGTCAATTCGAAATCCAGTTCCATCAGGCAGAATTATGACGGCCCACAAACAGAACCGTCTAAGCTCAACCTCCGCTGGACAGACGGGCCACGGGCCACAAGCAAAGCACGACGCCCGGGTGCCCGCTGAGGAAGCCAGTGATGGCGTTCTGCTATCGCTTGAAAAAGCCACGCGCTATGTTAACTTTCGGTCAGCCCTGCAGAAAACAGTTTTGCTGTGCGAAACACAAAGCAATATAAGCGATACCGAGATGGCCCGCAGCCAGACAATTACAACAAGAGGACGCGTTATGAAATCCATGCTCAAAAAGCTACTCGTTCCCGCAGGCCTGTTAGCACTGACGGTTTCCGCCATGGCTCCGCAGATGGCTGTTGCACAGGACGTCACCAAATGGCGCGTGCAATCGCATTGGCCGAGTGCCAGTAGTTCCTATCAAGACAGCCTCGTCAGACTCAAGAATGAAATCGAGCGACGCACCGACGGTCGTCTGGAGTTGCAGCTGTTCGAGTCGGGCGCGCTGTTCAAGCCGCAGGAAACCTTCAACGCCGTCAGCCGCGGCATTATTCAGATGGGCACCATTTCCCCCGGCTATGCCCAGGACAAGATGACCCTTGCCGGTATCGCCTCCGGCCTGCCCTTCGCTTTTCAGAATGTCTGGGAGGCCGCGTACTTCCATAAGCAGATGGGCTTCGAGGACATGCTTCGTGAAGAAGCCGCGCAACACGGCGTGTATTGGTCGACCGACAAGGTCTACCCGACTGAAATGGTGGTGAAGAAGCCGATCAACAGCTGGGAGGATTTCACCAAGCTGAAGATTCGTTCATCCGGTGCCCTGCAGAAGTTTCTCGACGAGGCTGGCGCTTCGACCACCTACCTGCCTGGCGGCGAACTGTACCCGGCGCTCGATACTGGCGTGGTTGATGGTGCCCATTGGGGTGCCGTGCAAGGTGCCGCCAGCATGAGCTTCTACGAAGTGGCGAAGAATCACGTGCGACCAGCACTGAACATCGCCGGCACCGATGTGATCATCATCAGCCAGAAAGCGCTGGACAAGCTCTCCGAGCGCGACCAGGAGATCGTCAAACAGGTCCTCGATGAGCAGTTCTGGTATCGCACCAACGAGTACCTGTATCAGGAACAGATCGCCTTGCAGAAGGCCATCAAGGAACAGGGCGTGCAGGTCAACCTATTGCCGGAAGACGTTCAGGCTCGGCTCCGCGAAGTTGCGAAGAAGACCTGGGAAGACGAAGGCAAGCGCAGTGACAAGTCGGCCGAAGCCCTGCAAAAGCTCAAGACTTTCCTCAGTGACCTCGGCTACCAGTAAACCCCTCGCCTGACCCATCCTCGGCGCGATCACGCGCCGGGGGCGCGATTCGCTCAATCCTTGCTCGTGGGGCCTGTCATGCGCCTGATTCATGCCTACATCAACGGCATCACCCGGCTCAACGAATTCATTGGCCGCTGGGTGGCCTATCTGATCGTCCTGATTTTCATGCTGCTGCTGCTCGAAGTCTTCATGCGCTATCTGTTCTCGAGCCCGACCTCCTGGACCAACGAACTCGGACAGATGCTGTTCGGGGCCTATGTCGTGCTGTCTGGCGGCTATGTCATGGCGCACCGGGACCACGTCAATGTGGATTTGCTCTACGCCTCCTTCGGTCCGCGCACACGCGCCTGGGTCGATATCTTCACCTCCAGCATGTTTTTTCTGTTCATGGCCGCACTGCTGTATTTCGGCAGCTCCATGGCCTGGGAGTCGATTCAGGGGATGGAAACCTCGTACTCCGCCTGGAATCCGCCGATCTGGCCGATCAAGGCGATGATCCCGCTCGGCACCCTGCTGTTGTTGCTGCAGGGGATCGCCAAGCTGCTGCAGGACATTCTTATTGCGCTAGGACATGAATCACCCAGCGACACCAGTCACGTGGGGGACGCGCAATGAGCATCGAAATCACCACGCTGCTGTTCTTCCTGACACTGGTCTTCTTTCTGGTACTCGGCTTGCCGCTGGCCTTTGTGTTGGGCGGTGTCTCGGTGCTGTTCCTTTACTTCACCTGGGGCGTTGACGCCTTCTATATGGTCGCCTCGCAGATGTGGGGCACCATGGAAAGCTTCACGCTGGTGGCCATTCCGCTCTTCGTATTCATGGCCATGCTGCTCGAACGAACCGGCGTAGCACGCGACCTCTATCGCATGATGCACCTGTGGTGCGGAGGCATGCGGGGCGGGCTGGCAATCGGCACGCTGGGGATCTGCGCGGTGTTCGGTGCCATGGTCGGCATCAGCGGCGCGGCGGTCGTGGCCATGGGCACCATTGCCCTGCCCGCGATGCTCGAACGCGGCTACGACAAACGGATGGTGCTCGGCTGCATCAACACCGGCGGTGGCTGGGGCATCCTGATTCCGCCAAGCATCATGATGATCCTCTACGCGATGATCAGCGGTCAGTCAGTCGGCAAGATGTTCGCGGCGGGCGTCTTGCCGGGGCTGTTGCTGGTTGGGCTGACGGTCACTTACGTGCTGGTGCGCTCGTTCCTGCAACCCCACCTGGCACCCGCTTTACCCAAGGAAGAGCGCGGCAGCTGGGGCGAGAAACTGCGCGCGGTACGCGCGGTGCTGCTGCCCATCGGCATCGTGATCATGGTGCTCGGCTCGATCATTGGCGGCTTGACGACCCCGACCGAGGCAGCCGCCATGGGTGTATTCGGCGCGCTGATCTCCGCTGCCGTCTACCGCAAGCTGAACTGGCCTGTGCTGCAGGAAGCCGCCATCCGCACCTTCAAACTGACCGGCATGATCGCCTGGATCCTGTTCGCCGCCCATGCGTTCAGCTCGGCGTATCAGGGTATGGGCGCGCAGTCGCTGATCGAAGGGCTGATGATGGATCTGCCTGGGGGCCGCTGGGCCATCATCATTTTCATGATGGCGATCGTCTTTGTCATGGGCATGCTCCTCGATCCCGTCGGCATCATGCTGATCACGCTGCCGGTATTCCTGCCGATCGTCGCTTCACTCGGCTTCGATCCGATCTGGTTCGGCGTGCTGTTCGTGATCAACATGGAAATCGGCTACATGACGCCACCGTTCGGGTTCAACCTGTTCTACCTGAAAGGCATCGTGCCGCCTGGCATCACGATGAAGGATATTTATTGGTCCGTCATTCCCTTCGTAATCGTCAACATCATCGGCATGGGCATCATCATGCTGCTCCCGGAAATTGCTACCTATCTGCCAAACACGCTGTTCTGACGACGGGTCGCTGAATCGGGTAGGAGGCTGGATTGCTCCCGCCGTCCTCTCACACCACCATATGTACGGTTCCGTATACGGCGGTTCCCGCCTACTGACAAACAGCCTCAGCGAGCTTGGTTCCGTTGATGTGTCGCCAGTCAGGTGCAAACCCAGGTTTGCAGATTTGCGGTTTGCACTTGGCGGCCGTGACCCGCTCCAAAGGCGAGCGAGGTAATCCTGAAAACAATGGGGCAGTGGCAGCGGCCGCTATCCGCCTAGAGGCCCCGGAAAGCAGACGAGGTTGAGCAGCCTTCCGGTCACCAATCAAGACGAAAAAGGCGCTTGAGCGTCCACGGCAGATGGCCGTACCGGCAGGCTTTTGGATCCGATCCGAACCGGTTCGCAGCAACCCGCAGCGCTTCGATTCCGCACTTTCAACAGTCGCTTGATGCGGGGTACCCCCCGCCACCACGAGTGAACCCCAACCGTTCTCGGTTAGGTTTTTTCTTACTCCGCACCCCGCCCCCGCGCTCTCCGCCATAGCTGCAGACTTCCCATCGCAAACCGCTAGAATGGCCGGCCCTGAACCACGGCCGCGTTCCAATGCGTATCCCAAAATCTCGCGTCGCGATCGTTGGCGGCGGCCCCGCCGGACTGATGGCTGCCGAAGTGCTGAGCCAGGCGGGCGTTGCCGTCGATCTGTATGACGCCATGCCCTCGGTCGGTCGCAAATTTCTGCTGGCCGGCGTCGGCGGAATGAACATCACCCATTCCGAGGCCTTCGAGCCATTTGTGGCGCGCTATCGCGAGCGTGCCGCCGAACTGCGCCCGCTGCTGGACGCCTTCAACCCCGAGGCCTTGCGTGAATGGATTCACGGGCTGGGCATCGCCACCTTCGTTGGCAGTTCCGGGCGAGTGTTTCCCGCGGACATGAAGGCTGCACCGCTGCTGCGCGCCTGGCTGCGCCGCCTGCGTGATACGGGCGTGCAGATCCATACGCGCCATCGCTGGCTGGGTTGGAACACCGACGGCAGCTTGCGTCTGCTCGCGCCGTCGGGTGAGATCAGTGTCGACGCCGACGCGGTGCTGTTCGCGTTGGGCGGTGGCAGCTGGGCACGCCTGGGCTCCGACGGTGCCTGGGTCCCGGTGCTGGAACGCCGCGGCATTGCAGTCAACGCGCTGCGGCCCGCCAACTGCGGCTTCGAGGTGGCAGGCTGGAGTTCGCACCTGCAGGAAAAGTTCGCTGGCGCGCCGCTGAAAACCGTCAGCCTCGGTCTCGCCGAGCGCGCGCCACGCAAGGGTGAGTTCGTGGTCACCGCCACCGGCATCGAGGGCAGCCTGGTGTATGCGTTGTCCGCCGAGATCCGCCAGGCGATCGAGCAGAACGGTAGCGCCACAGTCGCGCTGGACCTGCTACCCGATCATTCGCTGGAGAGGATCATTCGCACCTTGGCCAAACCGCGCGGCTCGCACTCCATGGCCAAGCACCTCAAGCGTCAACTCGGTCTTGATGGCGTCAAGGCGGGGTTGTTGCGGGAACTCGCGCCCACTGACGCCTTCGATGACCCGCAGCGTTTAGCGACCGCGATCAAGGCCCTGCCCATCGAGTTGCTGCGCCCCCGCCCGCTGGACGAAGCCATCAGCAGTGCCGGCGGCGTGCCGTTCGAGGTGCTGGACGACGGCCTGATGCTGCGACAGGTGCCGGGCGTGTTCTGCGCCGGCGAAATGCTGGACTGGGAAGCCCCCACCGGGGGCTACCTGCTGACCGCCTGTTTCGCCAGCGGTCGAGCGGCAGCGGTGGGCATTCTGCGCTGGCTGGGGATTGCTAGGCATGGTGTCTAGAGCGAACATCATCGATCCACTGCTGGAGCCCTGCATGCCCGCTTCCCCCTTGCCTTGCGAGCGTTACGCGACCTGCAAGCATTGGCGTTGCGTGCCCGTCGCGGCAAGGCGCCGGAACTCAAACTCTCGCCCAAGGGGCTGGCGCTGTTGGAAGGACTTCTTACCACGCCTGAGGCTGCGGGACTTTTGAGTATCTTACATTGGCCGAGGAGCAGACTGCGATGGAACTGGTCGAGCCAGGTACGCAACGGCAGCACGCAAAAGCCGCTGTCCAGACGGGCGCACGACGCGGGCGATGGACACGGGCGATGCACGTGGCTAGCGGCTCCAGTGGAACCGGATGATGCTGGCCTGTAATCCGGCGCCAATGAGGTTACTGGCTGGTGTTCCTGGCCTCGCTGCGCTTGGCCGGTTTTTCAGGCTTGGTCTGCGCAGCTTCACCGCGCAGGGTAATCCACGTCGGCGCATGGTCGCTGGCATGCTCCTGGTCACGCACCCAGCGGTCCACCCCGGCATCGACGAGGCGCGGCGCCAGATCAGCGCTCAGCAACAGATGATCGATGCGCAGCCCGGAATTCTTCTGCCAGTGCTGGCGGAAATAATCCCAGAAGGTGTAGATCCGCTCATCCGGGTATTTGGCGCGCAACGCGTCAGTCCAGCCCTGCGCCAGTAGACGCTCGTAGCATGCACGGCTCTCGGGCTGCAGCAGCGCGTCCTTGGTCCAGGAGCGAGGATCGTAGATGTCTTGGTCGGTCGGCACGACGTTGTAGTCACCGGCCAGGACCACGGGATGGCCATTGTCGAATAGCCCGGCGGCGTGTTCGATGAAGCGCTCGAACCAAGCGAGTTTGTACTGGAACTTCGGCCCCGGCTGCGGATTGCCATTGGGCAGATAGAGACAGGCGACGATCACGCCATGGGCTGCGGCTTCGAGGTAGCGGCTATGGCTGTCGTCCGGATCGCCGGGCAGGCCGCGGCGGATTTCCAGCGGATCGCCGCCACGGGCGAGGATCGCCACGCCGTTCCAGGACTTCTGCCCCTGCCAGACCGCGCCATAGCCGGCGCCGCGAATGGCGTCAATGGGAAAGTCGGCATCCGCCGCCTTCAGCTCCTGCAGGCACGCCACGTCCGGCGCCTCGCGCTCCAGCCATTCGAGCAGGTTCGGCAGCCGGGCACGAATGCCGTTGATGTTGAAGGTGGCGATTTTCAGCGTGTCCATGGGCGCTCCTGACGGTTACCGGCCCAGTTGAGACTGGCAAGCCCGCGCGACAGTTCGCTTTGACGACGTTGGGTTGAGGAGCGCAGCGACGAAGCCCAACACCTTCGTGCCCGTTGGACTTCGCTGCGCTCAGCGCCAACCTACCCGCGAGCTCCCGAGCGCTCGAACTTCGGCTGCATTCGGTCTTGGAAAGAGAATTGCTTGGCAATCAACCAGTGACGGTCGACACGAGAGCGGCCGCCGCGCACCACCTACTCGAGGAGAACCGGCCGATGTGGTTCAGCAACGCTTCCCGGAACCTGGCCGATGAGCTCGGCGCCCTATTCGATCGCTTGCTCGCCGAGCAACCGCTGCACCTGCGCGCCCAGCCCAACCTGCAGCGCCAGCCGCACCTGCTCGCCAGCCTGGAACGCCTGCAGCGCCATTGCGAGGACCTGCAGCACCTTCGCCGCAGCGCCGAAAGCGCCCCGCCGCCGCCCTGTACGCCGGCGCAGTACGCCGAGTTGCAGCGCCGCCTGGAAATGTCCGAGGCACGCACCGGCGAGCTGCAGCGGGAACTGCTCGACAACCGGCGGCAACTGGCCGAACTGCAATCGGAACGCGGTGCCTGGCAGGCAGAGCGGCAGGTCTGGGAGCTGACCAAGCGCACCCTGACCGAAGGCTGCTGGGACATGAACGTGGTCGACGGCGACCCCGACCACCCGCAGAACCTGATCCGCTGGTCCGATCAGTTCCGCGCGCTGATCGGCTACCGCCGCGAGGAATTCCCCGACGGCTGGGACAGCTACTTCGCAGTGGCCAACCCGGACGACGTGAAGAACGTCATGCGCGTCTTCGGCGCGGCAATGGCCGATACCGAAGGCGATGGCTCCTATGCCGTGGAATACCGCATGCGCCACAAGACCCGCGGCGAAGTATGGTTCCGCGAACGCGGGCGCTGCCTGCGCGACGCCCAGGGCGTGCTGCTGCACATCACCGGCGCGGTGCGCGAGATCAGTGACGAAAAAGCCGCCGCCGAGATGCACGAGCGCGAGCAGGCCAGCATCCAGACCACCTACGGGCAGATCGCCCAGGTCGCCGGGGTGATCAAGGGCATCGCCGAGCAGACCAACCTGCTGGCGCTCAACGCCGCCATCGAGGCGGCCCGCGCCGGCGAGCAGGGGCGCGGCTTCGCCGTGGTGGCCGACGAGGTGCGCAATCTCGCCCGGCGCACCCAGGAATCGGTGCAGCAGATCCAGGCCATGCTGCAGAACAGGAAGCCGGCGAGCTGAGCGTTCGCCACGGTTTCGAACCAATTTCAGGCGCCCGCGTGGGCCTTTTGAACAGAAAAGGGGCACACGTTCGGCACAACAAAATCTCGCAAGCCTTCTACGACGCAGCCGAGCGGTTCTGGCACAGGGCTTGCTTTTTCTTGATGGGAACTTTTTATAACTATAGATAAAAACACAGCAGCACCTTGTACAGGCGTGACCGCCACTGATCTGCCGGTGACTACCAACTCCAACTACTGCATCGAGGATTCGGCGATGGAAGAGCAGACGACACCCACCCTGGCAGAGCTGCAAGCTCTGATAGAAATGACCAACACCTTGAATATGGAAATATTCTACTGGTGGTGTACGGCATTGATGATCCTGATCCACGTAGGCTTCCTGTCCTACGAAATCGGCGCCTCCCGCCTGAAGAACGCCCTGGCCGCCGGCGTCAAGAATATCCTGGCCTTCGGCTTTGTCGTTCCCAGCGTGTTTCTGCTCGGCTGGGCCGTGTACAACGCCTTTCCCGACGGTCTGGTGCCGCGCATGGACGCGCTCCTGGCGGCGATGCCCTGGAGCGAATCCATGGGTCCGAACCTGCAGGACAACGCCACCGGCATCTTCTGGGGCGCCTTCGCCCTGTTCGCCGCCACCACCGGCTCGATCCTCTCCGGGGCGATCATCGAGCGTACGCGGATGAGCGCCTTCATCATCCTCACCATTGCCCTCGGTGGCTTTATCTGGCTACTGGCGGCTGCCTGGGGCTGGCATCCCGAGGGCTGGCTGACCGTGCAGTTCGGCTACCATGACGTCGGCGCGGCCGGCGTGGTGCACATGATCGCCGGCTTCTTCGCCCTGGCCGTGGTGATCAACCTCGGCGCGCGCATCGGCCGCTTCAACCCGGACGGCTCGGTCAACCCGATCGTCGGCCACAGCATGCCGATGAGCGTGGTCGGCCTGATGCTGATCATCGTCGGCTTCTTCGGCTTCCTCGGCGGCTGCATCATCTACAACAGCGGCGCCCAGTGGACCAACATCTACGGCCAGCCGACCAACCTCTCGGCCTTCGCCTTCAACACCCTGATGGGCTTCGCCGGCGGCCTGATCGGCGCCTACCTGACCACCCGCGAACCGTTCTGGATGATGTCCGGCGGCTTGGTGGGGATCATCTCCGTGGCCCCGGCGCTGGACCTCTACCACCCCGGCCTGGCCTACCTGATCGGCATGGGCGTCGCCGCGGCCGCGCCGCTGGTCAACAACCTGCTGCTCAAGCTCCGCCTCGACGACGCGGTCGGCGCCTTCGCCGTGCATGGCTTCAGCGGTTTTGCCGGCCTGCTCATCAGCGGCGTATTCCTCTCCGGCTACCCGAACGTCAACGGCATGGCCGAGATCAGCTTCACCGGCCAACTGGTCGGTGCCCTGGTCATGGCCGCGCTGGGCTTCATCCCCGGCTACGCCATCTCCTACGGGCTGAAGAAGCTCGGCATGCTGCGCGTACCGGCCTACGCCGAGGAACGCGGCCTCGACCTCACCGAAGTACCGGCCCAGGCCTACCCGGAATGGAGTGCCCTGTACGGCCACGCCACCATCGATGACGGCCGCGAGTTCACCACCCTCGTCGTCGAAAGCAAACCCGCCTGACGGCCCACCCCGGGGCGTGCCGCCGAGCGCCACGCCCCCAACACAGGAGCTTGACCATGAGCATCAGCACTTTCGAAGGCGCCGGCGCGGTTTTCACCTTCGCCGACAAACCCGCCATCCTGATGGTGATCACCTTCTTCGTCGCCGCCGTGAGCCTGTTCGCTCTGGTGGCGACCATGATCCACGAGAAGCACAGCTACGCCGATCCGCAACCAAAGAAACTGAAACACTGAGCCGCCGGCCCGTACCCGCGACAGGGTGCGGGCCCACCCACCGGGCGGCGTCCCTCGCTGCGCGGTCTTCTCTCACTCGCCACTGGGCAACGCCCACGAGCGCGCCCCGAACGGCCCGCTGGATCGCTGCAGTGTTGAATCAACCGCACCAGCTGATACAGGAGCTTCCATGTGGTGGAGCACAGGACGTGAATCCAGGGTGCCCCGCCCAAGCTGGCAACAGGCCCTGCTCGAGGGGGACATCGATACCGCCCTCGCCCTCGAAGCCGGGCAGATGCCCGCCGCCTTGCGCACCCGCCTGACGGTTCGACGGTTCCGCCGCAAGTCCCTGCCGCCCCACGGACGAATCCGCCGCCATCACCGCCCTGCTCGGCCGCCTGGAAGCCCTGCAGCGGCATGGCTGCCAGGCCATCGAGCAGGTCGAGAACGTCTGCGGTGAGATCAGCGCGCGCAGCGGCGAGCAGCTGCGCTACGTCGGCGACACGCGCGGCTTTCTCGACGACAGCAGCGCCGGCGCCGGCGCCGGCGCCGAGCAGTTGCGCAACGAAGTCGGCCTGGAATTCAAGGCCACGCACGGTTTCTTCTCCACGCAGTTCAGCGAACTGGTCGACCTGATCGAGGAACGCTCCGGCGCCTCGCACTAGGTCATCGGCAACATCGACAACATCGACAACATCGGCCGCACCGTCCAGCTGCTGTCGCTGAATGCCGCCATCGAGGCGGCCCATGGCTGGGCCAGGTCTACGGACCCGCACTGGCGCTTCGTAGATGGCGTGCACGACGCGGCCAGCCTGCTGGCCGCCGCCCAGCCCTGATCGACGAGGCTGTCGCGGGACATGCCACGGCGAAGGCCGACACCTCGCTCAACACCCGACCTATGATGCGGAGCGTAGGTTGGGTTGAGGCGCACAGCGCCGAAGCCCAACGCATTTCGAACGGGCAAAGCAGGAAATCGAGCGGCAGCCTCCGTACACGCCTGCTTCGCGTCTCAGGCCCGCGGTTCGGGGCTGGCCAGCTTCAAACCGACGATGCCGGCGATGATCATGACCAGGCACAGGCTGCGCAGCACGCCGAGCTGCTCGCCCATGTAGAGCATGGCGTACAGCACCGTGCCGATGGTGCCGATACCGACCCATACCGCATAGGCCAGTCCCAGCGGCAGCACGCGGACCGACAGGCTCAGCAGGTAGATGCTCAGCAGCAGGAAGAAGCCGCAGTACAAGCTCGGCCACAGGCGGGTGAAGCCGTCGGTGCGCGGAATGATCGAGGCATACAGCACCTCGCAGAGCCCCGCCAGCAGCAGGAATCCCCAGCCATTCAACCAGGCCATCGTGTTTCTCTCTCTTCGGACAGGGTGGCGCCGCTATGGATCGTGATGGAAACCGCCGTAGGGCGGGTGCAACCCGCCGGATCGGAGTTGGCTTTGGCCATCGTCCGCGCGGGTTGCACCCGCCCTACACCATCACCGGCACGGCGTTCAGCCCTTGGCGGTGCGCTTTTTCTTTTCCGGGTCGTCGAACGGCATGCTGTGGGCGATCGCCCTGGCCGTGAGGCTGCCGCGTACCTCCAGCGCCGTGCCCTGCTCGGCATAGGGCACCTCGAAGCGGGCGATGGCCATGGACTTTTGGCTCAGCCGCGAGTACATCGCGCAGGTGATCACCCCGACCTGCTTGCCATCGGCCCAGAGCGTGTCGCCTTCGGCCGCGGCCTGTTCGCCCTCGAGCAGCACGCCGAAGATCCTGAAGCGCTCCCGGCCCTTGAGCCGCGCATGCTCGATGCCGCCGCGAAACTCGCCCTTGGTCGGCGACACGGTGAAGTCCAGGCCCAGTTCCCACAGGGTGTCGCCGGCCGGCTCGTCGGCGAAGGGGTACTTCTCCGAGTTGTCGTAGGGGAAGAACAGCAAGTAGCTCTCGACCCGCAGCCAGTCCAGCGCGGTGAACGCGCAGGGGATGATACCCAGCGTTTTGCCCTTTTCCAGGATGCTGTCCCAGATCAGCGGCGCGTCGGCCGCCTTGCAGAAGATCTCGTAGCCGCGCTCGCCGGTGTAGCCGGTGCGCGAGATCATCACCGGACGGTCGAACAGCTTGGTCTGGACATGATGGAAGTAAGGCAATTCGCGGATGCCCGGCACGTGCTCGGCGAGGAAATCCACCGCCAGCGGCCCCTGCAGCGAGAGGTCGTGCAGGTCGTCGTCGAACAGCACCGCCACCTGGCGGCCCTGGGCCGAACGCACGAGCATCTCGTAGCCGTTGCCGGCGCCGTGCACCACCATGAAGGCGTTGGGTCCGGTGCGGTAGATGACGCAATCGTCGACGAACTTGCCCGCTTCGTTGAGCATCGTCGCGTAGACCGACTTGCCCGGGTAGAGCTTGGAAATGTCCCGGCTGGTGGCATATTCGAGCAGCGACTCGGCATGCGGCCCGACATAGTGCACCTTCTTCAGCCCGGAGACGTCCATCAGGCCAGCGCGGGTGCGGATCGCCTCGTGGGCATCGGCCAGCGAGGTGGTTCCGTAGGTCCAGGCCGTGCCCATGCCGTTCCAGTCTTCGAGGGCGGAACCCAGGGCACGATGCCGGGAAGCCAGGGCGGAAATGCGCCAGGAATTAGCCATGTTGTTCTCCTGTTGGTTGCAAGGCCTGCACGCAGGCGTCGTTCAAGGTGAATGCGCCGCGCTGCGACGATTGAAACTGCCTGCCCTCAGGCGGTCCGGACCTCCGGATCGAACTGGCTGAGCCAATCCACTACCGTCTGCCGGTAGAGGCTCAGCCCCTTGTAGTCGGCGATGGCCTCCGGCAGGTCCCTCAGCACGCGGTGCAGGCGGCAGGCCCAGGCCGGGTTGCTGGCCAGTTCCTCGAGGCTGATCAGGTAGGTGCGGATGCCGAACAGCAGCGCGTTACTGCGCGGCAGGCGCGGCATGAACTGCAGCTCGACGCGCAGGTGCACCAGCCGGGCGACGTTCTCCGGGGTCACCTGGCCGCGCTCGTGACCCCACTCGTGGAAGGTCTCGGACGAGGTATCCAGGCGCGGGTTGATGGTCATGGTCCAGTTCAGCCGGCGCACCGGCTGGCCGACCTGGATGTTCAGCAGGTACTTCAATGCACGGTCGAACACGCCCATCTGCGGCGCCAGCGGCACCGGCGCATGCCACTGCTTGAAGCTCATGCCGGCGTCGAACTTGATCGACCAGTCGGCCGGGCAGGTGACCATGCCGGCATCCATGAACAGGTCGCCGTCGCGCTGGTCGAGCACGGCGAAATCGCCCTGGACCTGGCGGGTGATGTATTCCAGCGGCTCGCACGGCAGGCTCGCCGGATCGCCAAAGGTGAAACGCTGCTCGATGCCCAGCGGACGGTTGATCCAGGTCCAGCGGTCGCCGTCGCGATGCAGGCTGAAGTGTTCCGGGTAGTCGGCGGCCAGGTGCTCCATGAGCATTTCCAGGCTGTCCCAGGCAGCCTGGGCCATGTGCGGCATCACCAGGCAGCGACCGGGGTCCCGCTCCAGCACGCGGGCGCGCTCGGCCATCTCCGAGACATAGTGCTCGTCGATGTCGAACCAGTGTTCGAACACCGAGCCCGGCGCACCGCCATTGGCCGGCTCGAGGTTCACCGAGTACATGTAGCTGTCCTCGGGGAACGGGAAGGGAAAGCGGGCGATCGCCTCGGGGCTGTTGCGGAAGGTGAAGTCGTCCCGGTAAGTCTCCAGGGGTTTCATGACGACGGGCATAGCGGGCACTCTCCTGGTGTCGAAAGGGTGGCGGATGGGTCTGCCTACAGGTCGAGCAGCAGCGCACTGGCGCAGCCGCCACGGGAAACGCAGGGCATCAGCGATTCGGTGCGCTGCCCTTCGTCGAGGTAGTGGTCGCGATGCTCCACCGCGCCGGCCAGGTAGCGCGTCGCGCACTGGCCGCAGACGCCGCCGCGGCACAGGTTCGGCAACTCGACACCGGCGGCCTCCAGCGCTTCCAGCAGGCTGAGGTCGGCCGGCACCTCGATGCGCTGGCCGCTGCGCGCCAGTTCGACGCTGAACGGCAGCCCCGGCTCGGGCGCGGCGAAGGCTTCCCAGTGCACGCGCCCATCCGGCCAGCCCAGCGCCCGGGCCTGCTCGCGCAACCCGACCAGCAGGCGCTGCGGGCCGCAGGCGTAGAGATGGGTGCCGAGCGGCTGGCCGGCCAGCAGTGCAGCGAGGTCCAGGCGTCGACTGGCGCTGGCGTCATAGGCGTGCAGGCGGTCCCCGAGACGTTCGGCCAGTTCGTCGACATAGGCGTCGGTGAGGTGACCGCGGAAGGCATAGTGCAGCTCGAACGAGGCGCCACGGGCCTGGAGTTCGGCGATATAGGCCATGAACGGGGTGATGCCGATACCGCCGGCCACCAGCACGTGATGGCTGGCCTGCGAATGCAGGGGGAACAGGTTGTGCGGCCGCGAAAGCCGCAGGCGGTCGCCCACCGCCACCCGCTCGTGCATGAAGCGCGAGCCGCCGCGCGAATCGTCCTGCAGGCGCACGGCAATACGGTAGTGGCTGCTGTCGGCCGGATCGCCGAGTAGCGAGTAGGCGTTGCGCAGCGTGCGTTCGCCCAGCGGCATCAGCACCTGCACGTGGCTGCCGGAGGAGAAGCCCGGCAGTTGCCGTTCGGCCGCCTCGAAGGTGAATTCGCGGACCACCGGCGTCAACTGGCGCACGGCAGTGACCTTGGCCTCCAGCAGTGCGCTCATGGCCGGCCCTCCCCGTAGGGGCGGCTCGGATCGAGGCAGACGCCCATGTAGGCGCCCAGGCGCTGGGAGAAGTGCTCGCGGACCAGCAGGCGGACGCCGCAGCCGCTGCAGCCGGCCTCGCCCTCCTCGCCGATGTCCTGGAAGGTGCCGCAGTGCACGCAGTAGAGCCGCCGCCGCACACCGCTCTTGAACAGCTCGATCTCGTCGCCGAGCAGACCGGCGTGGCGGGCCAGGCGGTAGACGTGCCAGAGGAAAACCTCGTCGCCGCTCACGTAAAGCCGCGTGCCCACCTCGGCCCGCTCCAGCAGCAGTTGCAGGCGCAGGTAAAGGGCTGCGGGACTCGTGAAGCGCTCGTGCGGGAGGTCCGCCGCCAGCTCGCCGCCCAGGCTGAGCAATTGGGCTTCCGGTTGATCCAGCAAGGGCGCGGCGCAGGCCGCATCCTGCGCCACCACGAGGCGGCGGCGTGCCGGTTGTGGCGAAGCCTCGGTGCGATAGCGGGGTTTGCTGAAGATCGTATCGCTGCCTGACGCGGTCATCTGAAGCCTCCCTGAAACACGAAATCGGCACGCATGGGTGAATGGGTCATTCACTCGTAAAAATTCCCAGAAGGAACTTTTTGTTCCCTTAAAGAAAGCACGGAGCATGCCAGTTCTCCGACCTGCCGGGTTTTGCCGGCGCCTGGCCCCTGCAGCGGCACCGCCGCGGGCAGAACGACCGGAAAATGCACAAATCAGGATCAAACAGCGGGAATAACGGGCCGGATCGGCGCAATGGGCAGAATTTCCGTGGCGTCGATCACCAGGCTGTAGCCATAGATCCCCCACAGCACGCCGATCGCGCCGCCAACGGCCAGGCACTGGGTGAATACCGAAAGGACGTTCTTGCTGCGCACCATGCGGCCATAGAACAGCGCCAGCCCGGGTACCAGCATCCTCAGCACCAATGCCGTGGAATCATCATCCAGGCCGTGTCGCCGCTATCGAGCACGGCTTCATCGGCCAGGGCCAGGCCCGGCAGCACGGCCAGGGCGGCCAGTCCCGCACGCAGCCCACGGGCTGCGCCTTCATTCAATCGCATTGTCGTTTCCCAAGATTCGAATCGAAATCGCACTCGCGTTCCGGCGCTCCCATGGCGCCGGTGCTATCCGCGAGGCGCCGGAGGACGCCTGCGACAAAGAGGGAACGGGCCCCTAGAAGCCCTGCCCCGGCACCCAGCGGGTGCCCGCCAGCGGAACCCGCGCCATGGCGGCGGACTCCACGGTCAGTGCCACCAGATCCTCGGGATCGAGGTTGTGCAGGTGCGACTTGCCGCAGGCACGGGCCATGGTCTGGGCCTCCAGCACCAGGACGCGCAGGTAGTTGGCCAGCCGGCGACCGCCCTCCACCGGGTCGAGGCGCTTGGCCAGCTCCGGATCCTGGGTGGTGATGCCGGCCGGGTCGCGGCCGTTCTGCCAGTCGTCGTAGAAACCGGCGGCCGAGCCGATCTTCTTCAACTCCGCGTCCAGGCGCGGGTGGTTGTCGCCCAGGGCAATCAGCGCGGCGGTGCCGATGGCCACCGCATCGGCGCCCAGGGCCATGGCCTTGGCCACGTCGGCGCCGGTGCGGATGCCGCCGGAGACGATCAGCTGCACCTTGCGGTGCATGTCCATCTCCTGCAGGGCCTGTACCGCCTGGGGGATGGCCGAGAGGATCGGGATGCCGACGTGCTCGATGAACACCTCCTGGGTCGCCGCGGTGCCGCCCTGCATGCCGTCGAGCACGATCACATCGGCGCCGGCCTTCACCGCCAGCTTGACGTCGTAGTACGGCCGGCTGGCGCCGATCTTCACGTAGATGGGTTTTTCCCAGTCGGTGATCTCGCGGATTTCGGCGATCTTGATCGCCAGGTCGTCGGGGCCGGTCCAGTCCGGGTGGCGGCAGGCGCTGCGCTGGTCGACGCCCACCGGCAGGGTGCGCATGCCGGCCACGCGCTCGGTGACCTTCATGCCCAGCAGCATGCCGCCGCCGCCCGGCTTGGCGCCCTGGCCGAGGACGATCTCGATGGCATCGGCCTTGCGCAGGTCGTCCGGGTTCATGCCGTAGCGCGACGGCAGGTACTGGTAGACCAGGTGCTGCGACTGGCCGCGCTCTTCCGGGGTCATGCCGCCGTCGCCGGTGGTGGTGCTGGTGCCGGCGATGCTGGCGCCGCGGCCGAGGGCTTCCTTGGCCTGGGCGGACAGCGCGCCGAAACTCATGCCGGCGATGGTCACCGGGATCCTCAGGTGGATCGGCTTCTTGGCGAAGCGGGTGCCGAGCACCACGTCGGTGCCGCACTTCTCGCGGTAGCCCTCCAGCGGGTAGCGCGACATGCTGGCGCCGAGCAGCAGCAGGTCGTCGAAGTGCGGCACCTTGCGCTTGGTGCCGCCGCCGCGGATGTCGTAGATGCCGGTCTCGGCGGCACGCTGGATTTCCTGGATGGTCAGGCGGTCGAAGGTGGCGGACTCGCGCAGTACCGGTGGATATTCGTTGCTCATGGGAAAACTCCTCGAAGGCTTTTTGTAGGAGCGGGCCATGCCCGCGAACGCTTTTTCGCGGGCATGGCCCGCTCCTACAAGAGTCAGGGGTGGTCAGTACGCCGAGGCGTTGTCGACCTTGAAGTTGTAGAGCTGGCGGGCCGAGCCGTAGCGCTTGAAGCTGGCCGGGTCCTCGTCGAAGCCGGCGCGGTTCAGCAGTTCGGCCAGTTCCTCCAGGTGCTCGGCGCGCATCTCCTTCTCGATGCAGTCCGAACCCAGCGACTTGACCCTGCCCTTGACGTAGATGCGCGTCTCGTAGAGCGAATCGCCCAGCGCATCGCCGGCATCGCCGCAGACCACCAGCCGGCCCGCCTGCGCCATGAAGCAGCTCATGTGGCCGATGCTGCCGCCGACCACGATGTCGACGCCCTTCATCGAGATGCCGCAGCGTGCGCCGGCATCGCCCTCGATCACCAGCAGGCCGCCATGGGCGGTGGCGCCGGCCGATTGCGAGGCGCTGCCTTTCACGCGGACCGAGCCGGACATCATGTTCTCGGCCACGCCGACGCCGACGTTGCCGTGCACGGTGACGCTGGCCTTCTGGTTCATGCCCGCGCAGTAGTAGCCGGCGTGCCCCTGGATATCGATGGACAGCGCCTCGTTCACGCCCACCGCGAGGTTGTGCTTGCCGTCCGGATGGGTGACGACCCACTCGCGCTCGTCGAGGGTCTTCGCCTGGTCGTGCAGCGCCTGGTTGAGATCACGCACGGTGGATTCGCTGAGATGGATGGTTTTCATTCGGTGCGCTCCTCAAACAGCCTGTTTTTCCCAGACATACAGGGTCGCCGGCTCCGGCTCCCAGACCTTGGCCTTGTCGATCCCCGGCAGGCTGGCCAGCGCCTGGTACTCCGAGGCCATGGCCACGTAGTCGTCGGTCTCGGCGAGGATCGCCGGCTTGCAGGCGATGGGGTCGCGGATCACCGCGAAGCCGTCGCGGGTGCCGATGGCGAAGGTGAAGAAGCCGTCGAGGTCTTCCAGGGCGTGATCGAGCGCCTGTTGCAGGCTGTCGCCCTGCTGCAGGCGCCAGGTCAGGTAGCCGGCGGCGACCTCGGTGTCGTTCTCTGTCTCGAAGCCGATGCCCTGGCGCTCGAGCTCCTGGCGCAGGTGGAAGTGGTTGGACAGCGAGCCGTTGTGCACCAGGCACAGGTCGTCGCCGGTGGAGAACGGGTGGCTGCCCTCCATGGTGACTGCGCTTTCGGTCGCCATGCGCGTGTGACCGATGATGTGGCTGCCCTGCATGCCGACCAGCGAAAAGCGCTCGGCGATCTCCGCCGGCAGGCCCATGCCCTTGAGAATCTCGATGCTCCGGCCTGCGCTCATGATGCGTACGTCCGGTGCCAGCGTCTTCAGCGCGGCACGCACCACGGTCTCGTCGGCGTCGATTTTCAGCACGGCGGCGCTGGCGTTCCTGAACCAGTCCAGGGAGCAGCCGAGGCAGCCTTCCAGTTCGCCCATCAGGGCCTTCCAGTCATAGTCGGCCTCGCCGCTCTGCAGGGTCAGCTTGACCCAGCCGTCCTTGACCTCATCGCCATAAATGGCGAAACCGGCACTGTCCGGTCCGCGTCCGGTCATGGCCAGCAGCATCGGTTCGAACAGCTTGCCGAGCTGGGATTCCAGCGCCGGGTTCTTCAGATAGAGACCCACGATTCCACACATAGAAGCAGTCCTCACTTCGTTCGCTAGAAAAACTCGGTATATCGCTGGATTTCCCAGTCGGAGACATGGCGGCTGTATTCCACCCATTCCATGCGCTTGAGCTTGAGGAACTCGTCGACGATCTCGGCGCCGAGCGCCTCGCGGAACAGCGGATCGGCTTCCAGCGCGTCGCAGGCTTCCTTGAGCGACTGCGGCAGGGTCTGGATCCCGCGCGCGGCGATCTTTTCCAGCCCCAGATCGTAGAGGTTCTCGTTGCACGGCGCCCCGGCCTTGAGCTGGCGGTCGATGCCGTCGAGCCCCGCGGCGATGATCGCGGCGGTGACCAGGTAGGGATTGCAGCCGGCATCCGGCAGGCGGAACTCGATGCGCCCGTAGGGGATGCGCACCATCGCCGAGCGGTTGTTGGCGCCGTAGGCGACGAATGCCGGCGCCCAGGTCGCGCCGGACAGCGAGCGCCCTACCACCAGCCGCTTGTAGGAATTGACCGTCGGCGCGGCAAAGGCGCATAGCGCCGGCGCGTGGGCCAGCAGGCCGGCGGCGAAGTGATAGGCCATCTTCGACAGCCCCATGCCGCTGGGGTCGCTGGCGTCGTGGAACAGGTTGCCGTTGTCCGCGTCGCCGATCGACAGGTGGAAGTGCATGCCGTTGCCGGCGCGCTTGGGGTCCGGCTTGGGCATGAACGAGCAGATCATCCCCAGCTCGTTGGCGATCTCCCCGGCGGCCATGCGGAAGAAGGTGAAGCGGTCCGCGGAGGTCATGGCGTCACTGTAGGTGTAGTTGATCTCGAACTGGCCGTTGGCGTCCTCGTGGTCGATCTGGTAGACCTCGAAGTCGACCTTCTGCAGGGCTTCGGTCAGGCGCTCGAGGAATTCGCGCGAACGCGACAGGCCCTTGTAGTCGTAGCAGGGCTTGTCCAGGTTGTCGCTGGCGTCGACCAGTTGCAGGCGGCCCTCGGCGTCACGACGGAACAGGCTGAATTCGGGCTCAAGGCCGGTATTGAGGGTCCAGCCGCGTTCGCTCAGGCGGCGTACCTGCTGCTGCAGCACGTAGCGGCTGTCGTAGGGCCAGGGCTTGCCGTCGACGTGGCCGATGCACAGCACGCGGCCATAGCCGGGCTGCCAGGGCACCGGCGTCAGGGTGGTGAGGTCGCCACGCGCCATGAAATCCGGCCCGTGGGGCTCCATGCCCATGCCGCAGATGGCGAAACCGGCAAAACCGGCGCCCACCTCCGCGACCGACTCCAGCCCGCACACCGGCACGGATTTGGTCTTGGCCGAGCCATGGATATCGACAAACTGTGCCAGGACGTACTTGATACCGTGCTGGTCGATGATTCGCTGTGTTTCGCTGGGCAACATCGTGATTCGCTCCTTGGTGGGGCTGCATATATTCCGCAAAGGAAATTAATTTTCGCATTAGGAAATGCAAGGCGCTTGCCAACCTGCCCATGGGAACCGAAACACGCCGTGAAACCCGTTTGTTCTATATAAGGAGGAAAGATGTTTTCATAAGTGGAAAATTCGCACCGCCCGGAACCCCGCCATGGCCCAGGAGCCTGCTAATTCCTGGTGCGAGACATATATTTCAAGAACCAAAATCGCGCAGACCCAATGACCCAATCGACCGATACACCGCCCCGCCTCAAACTCGAGCAGTACCTCGGCATTCAACTCAAGCGCCAGCGCCAAGCCCAGGGCCTGAAAATCGCCGACGTGGCCCGCATCGCCGGCATCAGCCAGGGCATGCTGAGCAAGATCGAGAACGCCCAGGTCTCCACCAGCCTGGATTCCCTCAGCCGCCTGTGCGACGTGCTCGGCATGCCGATGTCCAAGCTGTTCAGCCAGTACGACCAGCAAGGCAGCGGGGCCCTCCTGGTCAAACAGGGCGAAGGCATGGAAGTGGTGCGCCGCGGCACCGAGAAAGGCCACACCTACCATCTGCTGAACCATACCCGCGGGCCGAAGAAGAGCTTCGAGGCCTACATGATCACCATGGACGATGCCAGCGAGGAGTTCCCCACTTTCTCCCATCCGGGCACCGAGTTCGTTCACCTGCTCGAAGGCGAACTGATCTATCGCCACGGCAACCTGCTCTACTCGATGCACGCCGGCGACAGCCTGACCTTCGACGGCGAAGTCCCGCATGGGCCGGAGAAGCTGGTCGAAGTGCCGATCCGCCTGCTCTCGATCATGAACTACGACAAGGATTAGGGCCTGGGCTGGAACGCCTGAACTCTGCCGGTCGTAGGGCGCGTGCAACCCACCGGACATGCCTCAGGACGGCGCCCGTCGGCGGGTTGCACCCGTCCTACTTGCCTGACCCTCCCCGCCTCAAGCCCCACCGCCCCTCTTCGCTCCCGGATCCGATCCGCGAAGAATTTCCTGCTGCGATATTTTTTTCCTAGATGTATAGACCTTAAGAATCCGTTCGCTTATAAAACCAATCAAGCGAAAGATATATTCCCATCAGTTAAAAATATTCGCACCTGAACAGACTGTTCACCCACGAACATTGCACTTGCCTTCTGCCTCTACCCCCTCGAGGACTAGACATGCAACACGCACAGGATCACTTCATCATCAAGGTCAGCTGCCCGGCCACCTCGGGCATCGTCGCCGCGGTGACGTCCTTCCTCTCCGCCAACGGTTGCTACATCAGTGAAATGGCGCAATTCGACGATGAGTTCAGCGGTCGGTTCTTCATGCGCGCGGTGTTTCGCTTCAATGCCGGCCTGGAAGGCGACATCGCCAGCATCGAACAGGGCTTCGTCGCCGTCGCCAACGACTTCGACATGACTTGGGAACTGCACAGCACGGCCCGCCCGATGCGGGTTCTGCTGATGGTGAGCAAATTCGACCATTGCCTGAACGACCTGCTGTATCGCTATCACAAGGGCGAGATGGACATGCAGATCACCGCCATCGTTTCCAACCACCTGGACCTGCGACCGATGGCCGAGCGCGAGGGCATCCGCTTCATCTACCTGCCGGTGACCAAGGAAACCAAGGCCCGCCAGGAAGCCGAGCTGATGAAGGTCGTCGACGAGACCGAAACCGAGCTGGTGGTGCTGGCGCGCTACATGCAGATCCTCTCCGACGACCTGTGCAAGCAACTCTCGGGCCGCGCGATCAACATCCACCATTCGTTCCTGCCCGGCTTCAAGGGCGCCAAGCCGTACCACCAGGCCTTCGAGCGTGGCGTGAAGCTGATCGGCGCCACCGCCCACTACGTCACCTCCGACCTCGACGAAGGCCCGATCATCGAGCAGCAGGTGCAGCGCGTCGACCATGCCTACAAGCCCGACGACCTGGTGAACATCGGTCGCGACACCGAAACCGTGGCGCTCTCCAAGGCGGTCAAGTACCACCTGCAGCACCGCGTCTTCCTCAACCACGACAAGACGGTGATCTTCCGGTGAACAGCCCGACTTGCGACAAACTCATCGACGGCAAGGCCGTCTCGGCGAAGGTCCTCGCCGAAGTGGCGGCCGACGTCGCCCTGCTCGCCGCCGAAGGCATCCAGCCGGCGCTGGCGGTGGTGCTGGTCGGCGACGACCCGGCCAGCCACGTCTACGTGCGCAACAAGGTGCTGCGCGCCGGCGAGGTGGGCATCCGCTCGCTGGAGCACCGGCTGCCGGCCGATGCCAGCGCCGAGCAGGTGCTGGCGCTGATCGCCGAACTGAATGCCGATGCCGAGGTGCACGGCATTCTGGTGCAACTGCCGCTGCCGGCGCACATCGACGAAACCCGCGTCTTGCAGGCCGTCGATCCGGCCAAGGACGTCGACGGCTTCCACAGCGAGAACGTCGGCGGCCTCAGCCAGGGCCGCGATGTGCTCACCCCCTGCACCCCGGCCGGCTGCATGCGCCTGCTGCGCGACACCCTCGGCGGCCTGCGCGGCAAGCACGCGGTGGTGATCGGCCGCTCGAACATCGTCGGCAAGCCGATGGCGGCGCTGCTGCTGCAGGCCGACTGCACGGTGACCCTGCTGCATTCGCGCAGCCAGGACCCGCAGCGCCTGTGCCGCCAGGCCGACATCGTGGTCGCCGCGGTCGGCCGGCCACGGATGATCGACGCCAGCTGGCTCAAGCCCGGCGCGGTGGTGATCGATGTCGGCATCAACCGCATCGAAGAAGATGGCCGCACCCGGCTGGTCGGCGACGTCGACTACGCCAGCGCCCTGCCCGTGGCCTCGGCGATCACCCCGGTGCCGGGCGGCGTCGGTCCGATGACCATCGCCATGCTGATGCAGAACACCCTGACCGCTGCCCGCCAGCAGCGTGCGCACGCGTCGGCCGCCACGGCCGCGGAGGAGGCAGCATGCCGTTCAGCCTGCTGAAGTACGGTCTGTCCTCGGAGTACCCGGCGGAAGTCGACCTGCCGGCGCCGAAGGAACTCAAGGACAGCTACGACGTGGTGATCATCGGTGGTGGCGGCCACGGCCTGGCCACCGCCTACTACCTGGCCAGGTACCACGGCGTGACCAACGTCGCGGTGCTGGAGAAGGCGTATCTCGGTGGCGGCAACACCGCGCGCAACACCGCGGTGATCCGCTCGAACTACCTCACCAGCGAAGGTGTGCGCTTCTATACCGAGTCGGTGAAGCTGTTCAAGGCGCTCTCCAACGAGTTCGACTTCAACATCATGTATTCCGAGCGCGGCCAGCTGACCCTCGCCCACACCGACGCGACGGTGCGCGCCTTCCGCCAGCGCGCCGAGGTGAACAAGCACTTCGGCGGCCGCACCGAGATGATCGACCGCCAGCAGATCCGCGAACTGGTGCCGACGCTCAACCTCGACCCCGGCCACCTGCCGGTGCTCGCCGGCCTCTGGCATATCGACGGTGCCACCGCGCGCCACGACGCCGTGGCCTGGGGCTACGCCAAGCAGGCGGCCAAGCGCGGGGTGGAAATTCACCAGTTGACCGAGGTGCAGGACTTCGTGGTCGAGAACGGCCGTGTCGCCGCGGTGAAGACCAACCGTGGCACCGTGAAGTGCGGTTGCGCGGTGCAGGCCATCGCCGGCTACAGCTCGCTGCTGATGAACAAGCTGGGCATCCGCGCGCCGATCCACAGCTACCCGCTGCAGGCGATGGTGACTCAGCCGTTCAAGCCCTTCCTCGATCCGCTGGTGAGCTCCTCGGCGCTGCACTGCTATGTGCAGCAGACCGGTCGCGGCGAGGTGGTGATCGGCGGCGGTTCGGACCCCTACCCGCTGTACAACACCCGCTCGACCCTGGAGCTCAAGGAGGGCCTGCTGGCCCATGCCATCGAGATGTTCCCGTTCCTCGCCAACGCCAGGCTGATGCGCCAGTGGGCCGGCATCACCGACATGACGCCCGACTACAGCCCGATCATGGGGCTGTCGCCGCTGGAGAACTACTACCTGGACGCCGGCTGGGGCACCTGGGGCTTCAAGGCCACGCCGATCTGCGGCAAGACCATGGCCGAACTGGTCGCCAGCGGCGGCAAGGTCCCGGAGCTCATCCGTCCCTTCGCCCTGGAACGCTTCTCGCGCTTCCGGCAGGTCAACGAGATGGGCGCCACGGCGGCCAGCCACTGATGACGACGCACCGGATTCTTTCATGTAGGAGCGAGCTTGCTCGCGATCACGGCGTCAGCCGCCTCCCAGCGTTGCCCGCATCGCCGCAATCGCCAGCAAGCTGGCTCCTATGCTTACCGCTTACCCAGCCTTGCTTGCCAAGGAGTCAACCATGAAGATCATGCCCTGCCCCCTGAACGGCCCGCGCAACATCAGCGAATTCACTTACGGCGGCGAGCTCAGGCAGATGCCCGACCCGCAGGCCTGCAGCGATGCCGAGTGGGCCGATTACGTGTTCAACTGCGACAACCGCGCCGGCGTGGTGACCGAGTGGTGGCTGCACAACGCCTCCAGCTACTGGTTCCTCGCCGAGCGCCATACCGTCAGCGACGAGATCATCCGGACCTTCGACCCGAAGGAGCTCTTCGACCGCCGCGTCGACTTCGCCCAGCCGGC
Source organism: Stutzerimonas stutzeri (assembly GCF_024448935.1). GTDB lineage: Bacteria > Pseudomonadota > Gammaproteobacteria > Pseudomonadales > Pseudomonadaceae > Stutzerimonas > Stutzerimonas stutzeri_AO. The sequence goes on along the minus strand of NZ_JAMOIE010000011.1, from coordinate 40,466 downwards.
AGCGCGGCAGGAGGTGGTCGCATGACGGCCTTCAACCGCCTGCCCGCGCCCATGGGCCTGCTGATCGACCGCGAGCGGCCGCTGGCCTTCAGCTTCGACGGCAAGTCCTACCAGGGCCTGCAGGGCGACAGCATCGCCAGTGCGCTGCTCGCCAACGGCCGCTGGCTGATGTCGCGCTCGTTCAAGTACCACCGTCCGCGCGGGCCCCTCACCCTGGCCGGGCAGGACGCCAATACCCTGGTGCAGTTGCCCGACGAGCCCAACGCGCTGGCCGACATGCAGGCGCTCGCCGAGGGCCTCGAGGTCGGCGGGCAGAACTTCGCCGGCTCCCTGGACAGCGACCGCGATGCCCTGCTCGGGCATTTCTCGCGCTTCATGCCGGTCGGCTTCTATTACCGTTCCTTCTACAAGCCCCAAGGCATCTGGAAGGTCTGGGAACCGATCATCCGCAAGAAGGCCGGCCTCGGCGTGCTGAACCTGAAATTCCAGCCGGAGTACCACGACAAGGCCTTTCTCTTCGTCGACGTCGCGGTGGTCGGCGCCGGGCCGGCAGGGCTCAGCGCCGCGCTGCATGCCGCCAACACCGGTGCCAAGGTGCTGCTCGTCGAGCAGCAGCCCTACCTCGGCGGCGCCCTGGCCTGGGCGCGCTTCGACCTCGAAGGCGTACGCGCCGGGGCGCTGCGCGAGCGGCTGGTAGAGGCCGTGGAACGGCACCCGAACATCCGCATCCTCACGGAGGCCACCTGCAACGCCTGGTTCGTCGACAACTTCCTGCCGGTGATCCAGGGCACGCGGCTGTACAAGGTGCGCGCCAGGGAGTGCATCGTGGCCGCCGGCGCCTTCGACCAGCCGGTGGTGTTCCGCAACAACGACCTGCCCGGCATCCTGCTCACCAGCGCCGCCCAGCGACTGATGAAGCTCTACGCGGTGAAGCCGGGCAACCGTGCGGTGATCCTGACCGGCAATGACGATGGCTATCTAGCCGCACTCGACCTGCACGAGGCGGGCGTGGCCGTCGCCGCGGTCGTCGACATGCGCGCCGCCCCCGCCGATGGCCTGCTGGTCACCGCCCTGCAGACCCACGGCATCCCCCACCTGCCGGGGCATGCCGTCTACGAAGCGCTGCACGCCAAGGGCATGCGTCACGTCAGCGGCGTCGACGTGCGCCGGATCATCGGCGAGGGCCAGGTCGGCAGCGACAGCCAGCGCATCGAGTGCGACCTGCTGTGCATGTCCGCCGGTTACATGCCGGTCTACCAGTTGCTGTGCCAGGCCGGTGGCAAACTGGCCTACGATGACGCCCAGGCCGCCTTCAGCCTCAGCGACCTGCCGCAGCGGCTGGACGTCGCCGGCTCGGTGAACGGCCTGCACGCCCTGGACAACGTGCTGCTCGACGGCGCGCGGGCCGCTGGCGGCGCCACTGGGCGCCTGGGCCTGGGCGGCAGCGCGGAGGCGATCTTCGCCGCTGAGCCGAGGGTCAATTTCGACTGGCCGATCTTCCCCCATCCGGACGGCAAGGATTTCGTCGACTTCGACGAGGACCTGCAGGTGCGCGACATCGTCAACGCCACCCGCCACGGTTATCGCGACGTGCAACTGGTCAAGCGCTTCTCCACCGTCGGCATGGGCCCGTCCCAGGGCCGCCATTCGGCGCTGCCCACCGCCCGCCTGGTGGCCAGGGCCACCGGCCGCAGCGTCAGCGAGACCGGGGTGACCACCGCGCGGCCGCCATTCGTCGCGGAAAAGCTCGCCCACGTCGCCGGGCGCGGCTTCGACCCCTACCGGCAGACACCCATGCACCAGCGGCACCTGGAAGCCGGCGCGAAGATGATGCCCGCCGGCGTCTGGCAGCGCCCGGCCTACTATGGCAAGGCCGAGGACCGCGAGCGCTGCATGCAGGAAGAAGCGCTGCACGTGCGGCAGAAGGTCGGCCTGATCGACGTCGCCACCCTCGGCGGCCTCGACGTGCGCGGCCCGGACGCCGCCGAGCTGCTCGAACGCCTCTACACCTTCGCCTTCGCCAAGCAGCCGGTGGGCCGCTCGCGCTACGCGCTGATGACCAACGAACACGGCGTGGTGATCGACGACGGCGTCTGCGCGCGCTTCGCGCCGAACCACTTCTACGTCACCGCCACCACCAGCGGGGTCGATCGCCTCTACCAGCAGATGCTCAAGTGGAACGCGCAGTGGCGCCTGGACGTCGACGTCACCAACGTCACCGCCGCGCTGGCCGCGGTCAATCTGGCCGGGCCGGACTCACGCAAGGTGCTGGCTAGGCTGTGCAGCGACGTCGATCTCTCGGCCGAGGGCTTCCCCTATCTCGGCGTGCGCCAGGGCACGGTGGCCGGTATTCCGGCGCGGCTGCTGCGGGTCGGTTTCGTCGGCGAGCTGGGCTACGAGATCCATATCCCTGCGCGCTACGGCGAGGCGCTGTGGGATGCGCTGATGCAGGCCGGACGCGCCCTCGACATCCGCCCCTTCGGCGTCGAGAGTCAGCGCCTGCTGCGCCTGGAAAAGGGCCACGTGATCATCGGCCAGGACACCGACGGCATGACCCATCCCGCCGAAATCGACATGGGCTGGACCATCGCCCGCAGCAAGCCGTTCTTCGTCGGCAAGCGCTCGGTGCAGATCCTCGAAGCCCAGCCGCTCAAACGCAAGCTGGTCGGCTTCAGCCTGCCCAAGGATTCGAGCAAACCGCTGGAAGGCCACCTGGTGCTCGACGGCGATGCCATCAGTGGCAGCGTCACCTCCTGCGAATACTCGCGCACCCTCGACCAGATCATCGGCCTGGCCTACGTGGCCAGCGAGCAGAGCAGCCCGGGCAGCCACATCCCGATCCGGGTCGAGGGCGGCGAAGTGGTGCAGGCCACGGTGGTCGACCTGCCCTTCTTCGACCCGCACAACCAACGCCAGGAGCTGTGAGCATGGCCACTTTGCAAGCACAAGACTTCAGCGAGCGCAGCCCGCTGTACCCCCGCCACGCCGGTGCCCGGCTCGGCCAGCTGGGCCATGCCGCCGTGGTCGCCGGCCATGGCGACGGCGACGAGCGCGCGCAGCTGCAACGCTGCGCGCTGATCGACCTGAGCAACCTGGCGCGGGTCGGCTTTCGCGGCAACGCCGCGGCCGAATACCTGCGCGCCAGAAGCTATCGCCTGCCGGACCGGCCGAACCAGGCGCAGCCACAGGAGGATGGCTGCCTGGTCGCCCGCCTGTCGCACAGCGAATACCTGCTGCTCGGCAGCCTGCGCGACGCGGGCGGCCGCATCCAGCAGGAAGAGGCCGTCTGGCGGCTCGGCGACGGCGCCAACTATCTGCTGCCGCGCCAGGACAGCCACGCCTGGCTGCTGCTGACCGGCGAACACGTCAGTGCGGTGATGGCCAAGCTCTGCGGCGTCGACCTGCGTGCCGAGGCCTTCCCGCCCGGCTCGGTGGCGCAGACCTCGGCGGCGCGGATCAACGTCATCGTCATCAGCGCGCCCCTGGGCGAGCTGCCGTGCCTGCAGTTGCTCTGCGACCGGGCGTCGGCCAGCTATTTCTGGGACGCGCTGCTCGACGCCATGGCCGAGTTCGACGGCCGGCCGGCGGGTATCGATGCCCTGCTCTGAGCCGGCCACGGGCCAGCTTCGAGCTTCGAGCTTCAAGCAAAGGCACTACGCAACAGTTGCTTCTAACTAACTAGCAGCTTGAAGCTTGCCGCTTGAAGCTGTTCTTTCCCGGAGAGCGCCGATGAACCAGCATGACGAAACAGCGGAGCGCGACACCGACTACCGGGTCCCCGCCCTGCAGCGGGGCCTGAGCATCCTGCAGATGTTCGGCGCCCGCCAGCGCACCCTCGGCAGCCAGGAGATCGCCGAGCGCCTCGGCGTCAGCGTGTCGGCGATCTATCGCATCGTGCATACGTTGAACGAGATGGGCTACCTGCGCAAGGTCGCCAAGAACACCTACGAACTGGGGCCGCAGGTGGTCTCCGACGGCTTCGCCTACCTGGCCAGCCGCGACCTGGTGGACATCGCCCAGCCCCACCTCAACGCCCTGCGCGACCGCACCTCGCTGTCCTGCCACCTGAGCATCCGCGAGCAGACCGACAGCCTCTATATCTACCGGGCCTTCGCCGCCCAGCGGCTGTCGGTGAACATCCCCATTGGCACGCGCATCCCCTGCCACTGCACCGCCATGGGGCGTATCCTGCTGACCGGCCTGTCACCGATGGCGCTGGACAGCCTCTACCTGCACGTGCGCCTCGACGACTATCCGCCGCCGGCGCCGAAGACGCTGCCGGAGCTGCAGCAGACCATCGAGGAAGACCGCGGGCGTGGCTGGGTACTGCACCGCTCCGATTATTCCACGGCCATCGCCTGCGGCATCCGTAACCACCTCGCTGACGTGGTCGCGGCCATCAACCTCTCCGGTCCCGAGGCGGTCATGGACAGTCCGCAGGCCCAGGAACGCTTTCTGCATGAGTTGCAGCACACCGCACAGGCGATTTCCCGGGAGTTGGGCGCAGCATGACGCAGCATTCGAAAACCGCCACATCGAGCATCCGCTGCGCGGGCGAAGACGTTTAGCCCCGCTTGCCGCTCCCGCAGCGAGCGATCAGGCGATGCCGTAGCTCATCAGGCGCTCATAGCGACGTGCCAGCAGCGCGCCGGTGTCCAGCGACTTGAGCATGTGCAACTGGCTGTTCAGCTGCTCGCGCATGGCGGCGGCCATGACGGCCGGGTTGCGGTGCGCGCCGCCCAGCGGCTCGGGGATCACCTTGTCGACGATGCCCAGGTCCTTCAGACGCTCGGCGGTGATGCCCATGGCTTCGGCGGCTTCCGGCGCCTTCTCGGCGGTACGCCAGAGGATCGAGGCGCAGCCTTCCGGCGAGATCACCGCGTAGGTGGAATACTGCAGCATGTTCAACTGGTCGCAGACACCGATGGCCAGCGCCCCGCCGGAACCACCCTCGCCGATCACGGTGGCGATGATCGGCGTCTTCAGCCGCGCCATCACCCGCAGGTTCCAGGCGATCGCTTCGCTCTGGTTGCGCTCCTCGGCATCAATGCCCGGGTAGGCGCCGGGGGTATCGATGAAGGTCAGGATCGGCATTCTGAAGCGTTCGGCCATCTCCATCAGGCGGCAAGCCTTGCGGTAGCCCTCGGGGCGCGGCATGCCGAAGTTGCGGCGGACCTTCTCGCGCACCTCGCGGCCCTTCTGGTGACCGATGATCATCACCGGCTGACCGTCCAGGCGGGCAGTACCGCCGACGATAGCCGCGTCATCGGAGAAGTGGCGGTCACCGTGCAGTTCTTCGAACTCGCTGAACAGGTGATTGATGTAATCCAGCGTGTAGGGCCGCTGCGGGTGGCGGGCCAGGCGGGCGATCTGCCAGCTGGTCAGGTTGCCGAAGATGCTTTCGGTGAGCGATTCGCTCTTGTCCTGCAGGCGGGCAATCTCATCGCCGATGTTCAGCGAGTTGTCGTTACCGACCAGGCGCAATTCTTCGATCTTGGCTTGCAGGTCGGCGATCGGCTGTTCGAAATCCAGGAAATTCGGGTTCATAGGCATCCGTCATGCGTCGACGGCCAGGCGGCCGGGAGGCTGTTCCGTTTTTTGCGCCTTACCTTACGGGAGCGGCGCATTCAGGTCGAACAAAATGTTCGCAAACATGACCCGATCCAGGACCGGGCCGGTTCAGGACGCCAAAAGGGTCTCGCACCGGCAAGGGTGCGCCACTCGGCTAGTCCTGCTATCGGTATTGCAGAAAGACGTTGTCGCGCCCGAACTGGTCACGCAGTACCTGAATCAAGTTGTCGGCCGGGTCGATTCGCCAGCTCTCGCCGAACTGCAGCAAGGCCCGCGCATCGGTGCCGGTGTATTCCAGGGTGATCGGGCAGGCGCCGCGATGACGGCCACAGACATCCGCCAGCCAGCGCACGCGATCGCCCTTGAGCGCCTCGCCCGCCACTTTGACTCGCAGGCTCTCGGCCAGCCCGGTTCGGGCTTCTTCCAAGCTCATGACCCGCTTGGCCCGCAGGCGCAAGCCTCCTGAGAAATCGTCGTTACTGACCTCGCCCTCGACCACCACCAGGGCATCGGTCTGCAACAGCGCCTGGGCGCTGGCGAAGGCTTCGGCAAACAGCGAGGCCTCGATCCGTCCCGATCGGTCATCCAGGGTGATGAAGCCCATCTTGTCGCCTTTCTTGTTCTTCATGACCCGCAAATTGACGATCAAGCCGGCAATGGTCTGCTCGCCTCGCGCGGGACGCAAATCAATGATGCGCTGACGGGCGAAGCGACGGATCTCACCCTCGTATTCATCGATCGGATGGCCGGTGAGGTATAGCCCCAGCGTGTCCTTCTCGCCTTTCAGACGCTCCTTCAAGGACAGCTCGCGGGCCTTGCGGTGGTTGGCGTAGACATCCGCCTCGGGCTCGGCGAACAGGCCGCCGAACAGGTCCATATGGCCACTGTCGAGGCTACGAGCGGTTTGCTCCGCGGCCTGGATAGCCTCTTCCATTGCCGCGAGCAGCACTGCCCGATTGCGATCGATATTGGCTTGGTAGGCTTTTGGTTCGTCCGAGAAGTACGGCCCCAGACGATCCAGTGCGCCCCCGCGGATCAGCGCTTCGAGGGTGCGTTTGTTGATACGTTTGAGATCGACACGGCTGCAGAAATCGAACAGATCCTTGAACGGCCGGCCCTCTTTGCGGCATTCGCAGATAGCGTCGACCGGGCCTTCACCGACGCCTTTGATCGCACCCAGGCCGTAAATGATTCGTCCATCGTCACTGACCGTGAACTTGAACTCCGAATTGTTCACGTCCGGGGCGTCGATGCGCAGCTTCATGCTGCGACATTCCTCGATCAGCGTGACCACCTTGTCGGTGTTGTGCATGTCCGCCGACAACACTGCAGCCATGAAGGGCGACGGGTAATGCGCCTTTAGCCAGGCGGTCTGGTAGGACACCAGGCCATAGGCAGCCGAGTGCGATTTGTTGAAGCCGTAACCGGCGAATTTTTCCACCAGATCGAAGATGTTGCCCGCCAGGTCCGCATCGATGCCGTTGTTGGCGCAGCCCTCGATGAACCCGCCGCGTTGCTTGGCCATCTCCTCGGGCTTCTTCTTGCCCATGGCGCGGCGCAGCATGTCCGCCTGGCCGAGCGTATAGCCGCCCATCACCTGAGCGATCTGCATCACCTGTTCCTGGTACAGGATGATGCCGTAAGTGGGCGCCAGTACGGGCTTGAGCCCTTCATACTGATAGTCCGAGTGCGGATAGGAAATTTCCGCTCGACCGTGTTTGCGGTTGATGAAGTCATCGACCATACCCGACTGCAGCGGGCCGGGACGGAACAGCGCAACCAGCGCAATCAGGTCTTCCAGGCAGTCGGGCTTGAGCTTCTTGATCAGCTCTTTCATGCCCCGCGATTCAAGCTGGAACACCGCCGTGGTCTCGGCTTTTTGCAGCAGCGAGAACGTCGGCTTGTCATCCAGCGGAATGAAGTCGATGTTCAGCGGAGCCAGGCCCTTCTTGGCCTGCTCCCGGTTGATCGTCTCCATCGCCCATTTGATGATGGTCAGCGTCCGCAGGCCGAGGAAGTCGAACTTGACCAGACCGGCCTGTTCGACGTCGTCCTTGTCGAACTGGGTGACCAGGCTGCCACCCTCGTCATCGCAGGCAATGGGCGCGAAGTCGGTGAGCTTGGTCGGCGCAATGACCACGCCCCCGGCGTGCTTGCCGGTGCCGCGGGTAATGCCTTCGAGCTTGAGCGCCATGTCCCAGATTTCCCGGGCGTCTTCGTCGACGGCCAGAAAGTCCCGCAGCGGCTCCTCCATCTCGTAGGCTTTTGCGAGGGTCATGCCGACTTCGAAGGGAATCATCTTCGACAATCGATCGGCCAGGCCATAGGACTTGCCCTGTACCCGCGCCACGTCCCGCACCACTGCCTTGGCGGCCATGGTGCCGAAAGTGATGATCTGGCTGACCGCGTTGCGGCCATACTTCTCGGCCACGTAGTCGATGACACGGTCACGGCCATCCATGCAGAAGTCGACGTCGAAGTCGGGCATGGAGACCCGCTCGGGGTTGAGGAAGCGTTCGAACAGCAGATCGTAGGCCAGCGGGTCGAGATCGGTGATCTTCTGCACGTAGGCCACCAGCGAACCGGCACCCGAGCCCCGCCCCGGCCCTACCGGAACGCCGTTGTTCTTCGCCCACTGGATGAAGTCCATGACGATCAGGAAGTAGCCCGGGAAGCCCATCTGGATGATGATGTCGAGCTCGAAATTCAGCCGGTCGACATAGACCTGCTTCTTCGCCTCGTAGTCAGGCGTGTCCTTCGGCAGCAGCACCTCGAGGCGCTCATCGAGGCCGTCGAACGAGACCTTGCGGAAGTACTCGTCCATGGTCATGCCGGCTGGCACCGGGAAATCAGGCAGGAAGTAGGTACCCAGCTGCACTTCGATGTTGCAGCGCCGGGCGATTTCGACGGTGTTCTGCAGCGCCTCGGGCAGGTCGCTGAACAGTTCCCACATTTCCTCGGGCGTCTTCAGGTACTGCTGATCGGAATAGTTGCGCGGCCGCCGCGAGTCGTCGAGGGTCCGGCTCTCACCGATGCACACACGCGTTTCGTGGGCTTCGAAATCCTCCTGCTTGAGGAAGCGCACGTCATTGGTCGCCACCAACGGGACGCCGCAGCGCTGCGCCAGTGCGACGGCGGCATGCAGGTGCTCTTCATCGTTCACCCGGCTGGTGCGCTGGACTTCCAGGTAGAACCGCTGCGGGAAGACAGCCTGCCATTCGTCCAGCAACGCCTCGGCTAGCACCTCTTCGCCGTCGAGCAGCGCACGACCGATCTCGCCTTCCTTGGCGCCGGATAGCGCGATCAGATCCTCTGCGGCAGCTTTGACCCAGTCGCGCTCGATGATGATCTGATCGTTGCGCTGGCCTTCGGTCCAGCCGCGCGAGACCAGCTCGGTCAGGTTGCGATACCCCCGGCTGTTCATCGCCAGTAACGTCAAGCGGCTGAGCGGACCATCCTCCTCGCGATTGGCCAGCCAGATATCGGCGCCACAGATCGGTTTGATTCCGGCACCCTGCGCCGCCTTGTAGAACTTGACCAGCGAGCACAGGTTGCTCTGATCCGTGACGGCCACCGCCGGCATGCCTGCACCTGCTACCGATTTGACCAGTGGCTTGACGCGCACCAGACCGTCGACCAGGGAATATTCGGTATGCAGGCGGAGATGGACGAAGGAGACGGGCATGAACGAACCTTGGACTGGCGAAACGACAAGCCGCGAATTGTACCGGAAAGCCGAAGCCGATTAAGACGGTGTTTGGCCTGTTATGGATCAGCGGAACCTACGTCTCGATAGGCTGCGAGATGCCCCGGGCGGAAATTCAGCCGAGCAGGCTGGCAGGAGCGCCGACCGTTTCGATGGTCACGCTTGCGCCCAGCGCGCCGCGTTGCTCCAGCAGGTTGCGCACTGGCGCGAAGGATCGGCGGTGGATGATGGTCGGACCGAGCCGTTGCAAGGCTTCCAGATGATTCGGCGTTGGATAACCCTTGTGTGCCGCGAGGCCGTAGCCGGGATAGCACAGATCCAGGGCACACATTTCCCGGTCACGACTGACCTTGGCCAGAATCGATGCGGCGGCGATTGCCGGCACCTGACCATCGCCCTGAATCACCGGAGCGCTGGGCACCGCGAGCTGCGGGCAGCGGTTGCCATCGATCAGCGCCAGCCGCGGCGTCACGCTCAGCCCTCTAACCGCGCGCTGCATGGCCAGCATGGTGGCGTGCAGGATGTTCAGCTGATCGATCTCGTGCACCTCGGCACGGCCGATACACCACGCCAGCGCCTTCTCGCAGATTTCATCGAACAGCGCTTCACGCCGGGCCTCGGTCAGTTTCTTCGAATCATTGAGCCCTTCGATGGGGCGTCGCGGATCCAGAATCACCGCCGCCGTGACGACAGGCCCACACAGCGGGCCGCGACCGACTTCATCGACCCCGGCGACCAACTCCTCAACCAGGTTGAAATCCAGCCCGATCTGCATCAGTTCGCCCCGACCAGTTCGAGCACCGCACTGGCGGCCTGGCTCGATGCATCACAGCGCAGGGTTCGATGGATGGCATCGAAGCCCTCGGTCTGAATATCGCCATTGTCCAGCAGGGGCGACAGCAGCTGCGCCATCGCCTCAGGAGTCGCCGCGTCCTGCAGGAGCTCCGGCACCAGAAGGCGCTGAGCCAGCAGATTGGGCAAGGCTACGTAAGGGCTTTTCACCAGGCGTTTGAGAATTCGAAACGTCAGTGGTGCAACGCTGTAGGCCACGACCATGGGCCGTTTGTAGAGCAAGGCTTCGAGCGTCGCGGTGCCGGAAGCAATCAGTACCGCATTGCAGGCGGCCAACGCCTCGTGGGAACGACCGTCGAGCAATGTCAACGGAAGGTCCCGCCCTATCAGCATCTGCTCCAGCTGCGCGCGGCGCTCGGGACTGGCGCAGGGCACCACGAAACGGATCCCCGGCCGCATCGAGCGCAGTCTGTCAGCTGCGGCCAGGAAGAGCTGACCAAGACGCCCGACCTCGCCCCCTCGACTACCGGGCATCAGCGCGACGATCAATCCGTCCTGTGGAAGATCCAGCGCAGCCCGTGCCGCGGCACGATCAGGCTCCAGCGGGATGGTGTCAGCCAGCGGGTGGCCCACAAAACGCACCGCCACCTGGTGGGCATCGTAGAACGTCGCCTCGAAGGGAAACAGCGTGAGCATCAGGTCGCAGGCGTCTCGGATTTTCAGCACGCGCTTCTGTCGCCATGCCCAGACCGACGGACTGACGTAGTGCACAGTCTTGATCCCCGCACGCCGCAGCTTAAGCGCCAGGTCCAGATTGAAATCCGGCGCGTCGATGCCAATGAACACATCGGGGCGCACGCCCAGTAACGTCTGGAGCAGACGCTTGCGGCGTCTCAGCAGCTCCGGTAGCCGACCGAGCACCTCCACCAGCCCCATCACAGCCAGGCGCTCTTGCGGGAAATAGGATTCGAGGCCCTGCGCCTCCATTCGAGGCCCACCGACACCGACGAATTCGACGTTCATGTGCTGCGCCCTGAGCGCCTGCATCAAACCCGCGCCAAGGATGTCGCCGGACGCTTCGCCAGCCACCAGCGCAACTGTCAACGGCCTGGACATATCAGCGTGTGATGCCGCGGTTCGAGGCTTGTATGGAGTTTCGGAACAGCGCTACTTCTGGGAAGGTCTGGGCATCGGCGGCGAGCACGGCGAGCGCGGCCTCGACTGTCAGCCCCTTGCGATAGACGACTTTGTAGGCGTTGCGCAACGCCAAAATGGTTTCTTCGGTGAAACCACGGCGACGCATGCCTTCGAAGTTCATACTGCGCGCCTCGGCCGGGTTGCCGAATACCGTGACGAACGCTGGAACGTCCTTGCCTATGGCGGTCCCCATGCCAGAAAAGCTGTACGCACCGATGTGGCAATACTGATGGACCAGGGTATAGCCCGACAGGATCGCCCAATCGCCCACATGCACATGGCCGGCCAGCGCCGTGTTGTTGACCAGGATGCAATGGTTGGCGATGACGCTGTCATGCCCGATATGCGCATAGGCCATGATCAGGTTGTGGTTGCCGAGCGTGGTCTCGCCTCGATCCTGCACGGTGCCTCGGTGAATGGTCACCCCCTCCCGGATCACGTTGTGGTCACCGATCACAAGGCGTGTGGGCTCGCCCTTGTATTTGAGGTCGGGCGTGTCTTCACCCACCGAAGAAAACTGGAAGATCCGATTGTGCCGGCCGATGCGGGTCGGCCCCTTGATAATCACGTGAGACGCGATCACCGTTCCCTCGTCTATTTCGACATCCGGGCCGATGATCGACCAGGGTCCGACCTGGACGTCATCCGCCAGCCGGGCCGCAGGATCGACAATGGCGCGAGGGTCGATCACATTCATATCTTCTGTTCCGCACAAATGATCTCGGCCGAGCATACCGGCTTGCCATCAACCGTAGCGCGGCAATCGAACTTCCATATCCCGCGTTTGGCGCTGCTGAAAGACGCCTCGAGAATCAGCTGATCGCCAGGCACCACCGGCTGACGAAAGCGCAGCTTGTCCGAGCCGACGAAATAGTAAAGTGTGCCGTCGGCTGGCTTCACGCCCATCATCTTGAAACCGAGCAGCCCGGCCGCTTGTGCCATCGCTTCGATAATCAAGACGCCCGGCATGATCGGGTGCTGCGGAAAATGACCATTGAAGAACGGCTCGTTTATCGTGACGTTCTTGTAGGCGCGAACACGCTTGGCTTTCGTGTCCAACTCCACCACCCGATCCACCAGCAAAAAAGGGTACCGATGTGGAAGGTATTCGCGAATCTCGTTGATATCCATCATGGGAGCGGAAAAGCCTGTTAAGAATGTGGTAGCGGCCCTGCCAAAACGGGCAGCGCAGCCATCTGGCAATCAGCCGCCAGGCAGAGAGAGGCCTGTCGACCAACAGATGAAACGGTCAGGCACCTGAAGACGCATCCCCGCTTGGGGTCACTGCGGCCAGGCTTTTTTCCACTTGCTGCAGACGACGCGCCATGTCATCGAGGTGGCGGATGCGCGCGACACTCTTGCGCCATTCGGCCGCCGGCTGCATGGCAGTCCCGGACGAGTAGCTGCCCGGCTCGGTAATCGACTTGGTGACCATGGTCATACCCGTGATGAATACGTTGTCGCAAATCTCGATATGTCCAACCAACCCGACACCACCGGCAATCATGCAGTTGCGCCCGATCTTGGTGCTTCCCGATATACCGGTACAGCCCGCGATCGCCGTGTTGTCACCAATCTGCACGTTGTGGGCAACCATGATCTGGTTGTCGAGTTTTACCCCATTGCCAATGAGCGTGTCGGTCAAGGCGCCCCGATCAATCGTAGTGTTGGCACCGATCTCCACGTCATCACCAATGCGCACACCACCCAGCTGAGCGATTTTTTCCCAATTGCCCTGTCGGTTGGCGAAACCGAAGCCTTCGCCACCGATCACCGCCCCCGGCTGGATAACGACACGCTCCCCAACGGTAACGTCGTGAGAGAGCGTCACGCGTGCAGCTAGGCGTCCGCCAGCGCCAATGCGACTACGTGCACCGATAAACGACTGAGCACCGACCACTACGTTCGGCCCGATCCAGACATCCGCCTCGATGACCACCTGGGCCGCGAGGCTCGCCGTGGGATCGATGCTGGCACTTGGATCGACAATCGCGCTCGGGTGAATGCCCGAAGGGGCATGCGGGCGGGTCTCGAACAGGTGCGATATCTGCGCGTAGGCAAGATAGGGATTGGCGACGATCAGTGCCGTACCGGCAAAATGCTCGGCATCTTTTTCCGAAAGGAGAACCGCGCCTGCGCGGGTGTCGGCAAGATGCTTGCGGTACTGAACGTTAGCGAGAAAACTGAGCTGGTCGGGGCCTGCATCCTGCAACGTCGACAAGCCCGACACCAACTTCCCGGTATCGCCCCTGAGCGTGCCTCCGAGGCGCTGGGCAAGCTCGCCGAGGGTATATGCGACACTGGCCATCAGCGCAATTGGTTCATGCGCTCGATGATCTGGCGGGTGATGTCGTACTGCGGTTTGACATCAACCAAAGCCCCGCGCTCCAGCACCAGGTCATAATTGCCTTTCTTGATCACCTCTTCCACTGCTTTGTCCAGCTTGGGCTTTAGCTGCTTGAGCATATCGCGGTCAGCCGACGCCTTGGATTCGTTGAGCTCCTTGGAAAGGAACTGGAAATCACGCGCCTTCTGCTTGAATTCCAGCTCAAGGCGCTCGCGTTCTGCCTGCTGCATCTTGTCACCGTCCTTGCCAAGGCGGTCCTGAATGCGCTTGGCGTCGCTCTCCAGGGCCTGCAGCTTGGTCAGTTGGGGACCGAACTTCTTTTCCGCGTCAACCGAGTAGCGCTTGGCAGCATCCGACTCGAGCAATGCCATCTGGTAGTTCAACACTGCAATCTTCATTTCGGCAAAAACCGGGGTAGCCACCAGAGCAGCGGCAACGACAAGCAATTGGGTCAACTTACGCACAGTTAGTACCACTCTTCAGTAATGCGCTGGAGCAGAGCTCCAGAGGGTTAAAAGGTTTGTCCCAGCGAGAACTGGAAGACCTGCGTATCTGCTTCGTCCGGCTTCACGACCGGCATCGCCAGGCTGAAGCTCAACGGGCCCATGGCCGTTATCCAGGTAACACCAACGCCGACCGAACTGGCCATGTCGCCAAAGTCGATATCGCTGCACTTGGCCGAGCCCGACGGACAATTCGTATCGTAGACGTTACCGGCGTCCCAGAATACCGAGGTGCGCAACGAGCGCTGATCCTTGACGAACGGCATCGGGAAAAGCAGCTCCATTCCGCCCTGGATCAGCACGTTACCACCATAAGGCAGCGCATCCTGATCCGGATCCCTGATGGTGCCCTCGTTTCCTGTCTCGTCCTCGCCAAGGCTCGGTGTGCTGCGCGGACCGAGACTGCTGTCTTCGAAGCCACGTACCGAGTTGAAACCACCCGCATAGTAGTGCTCGTAGAACGGCAGCCGAGAGGTCGAGCCATAGGCATCCCCATAACCCAACTGCGTGTGCAACCGCATGGTGTAGGTCTTGGTAACCGGCACGAACAGCTGGGCGTTGTAATCGAGCTTGTAGAACGACAGATCGCTGCCCGGAATGGTGGTCTCCAGCGAGACGCTTTGCGAGTGCCCGCGCGTCGCCAGCACCCCACGATTCAAGGTGGATTCCGACCAGCCCACGGAGGCTTTGAAGTTGAGGTAACTGTCGCCCTCCTCCTGCATGAAATCGAAGATCTCATCGACCGTATAGCGACCACTGTCGATGGTGTCTTGCTGGGCGGACAGACCAAACGACAACCGCGACGTCTCGCTGATCGGATAGCCGATATTCACACCGCCACCCAGACTATCGACCGAGTAGCTGGACACGTCGTAGTCCAGCTCGTCATAGTCCGTGGTTCGATAGAAGGCGTTATAACCGAGGCTGACACCGTCTTCGGTCCAGTAGGGATCGACGAACCCGAAGTTGTAACGCGTCTGGTATTCGCTGCGGGTCAACCCGAGGCTGACACGGTTACCGGTGCCCAGGAAGTTGTTCTGGCTGATCGAGCCGCCGAGAATCAGACCGGCATTCTGCGCAAATCCGACACTCGCCATGATCGAACCGGACGGCTGCTCTTCGACACTGTAGTTCACGTCGATCTGGTCGTCGGTGCCGGGCACCTGCGGGGTTTCGACGTTCACTTCCTTGAAGAAGCCCAGACGCTCGAGACGGGTTTTGGATTGATCGATCAGATAGGTCGACGCCCAGCCGCCCTCCATCTGGCGCATCTCGCGGCGCAGCACCTCGTCTTCGGTCTTGGTATTGCCGCGGAAACTGATGCGATTGACATAGGCGCGCTTGCCCGGATCGACCACGAAGGTGATCGCGACGGTATTGTCTTCGTCGTTGGTTTCCGGCACAGCGTTGACGTTGGCGAAGGTGTAACCCTCGTTACCCAGACGCCTCGTGATCAGCTCCGAGGTGGTGGTCATGACCTTGCGCGAAAAGACCTGACCTTCCTTTACCAGCAGCAGCGATTGAAGCTCCTCCTGTGGCACTTTCAGGTCGCCGCTCAGCTTGACGTCGCTGACGGTGTAACGATCGCCTTCAGCGATATTCACCGTAATGTAGACGTCCTTCTTGTCTGGCGTGATGGATACCTGGGTGGAGGTGATATCCATGTTGATGTAGCCGCGATCCAGGTAATAAGAGCGCAGCCGCTCAAGGTCACCGGAAAGCTTTTCCCGCGCGTACTTGTCGTCGTTACGGAAAAACGACAGCCAGTTGCTGGTCTTCAGCTCGAACAGGTCGGTGAGATCCTCGTCGGGAAACACAGAATTGCCGACAACATTGATGTGCTTGATCGCCGCAACGGAGCCTTCGTTAATATCTATCTTCAGCGCGACCCGGTTGCGCGGCTGCGGGACGACCTCGGTTTCGATCGTCGCCGAGTAGCGTCCCTGAGCGACGTATTGACGCTGTAGCTCGTTGCGCACGCCCTCGAGCGTGGCGCGCTGGAAGATTTCACCTTCAGCCAGGCCCGACTGCTGCAGACCGGAAAGCAAGTCTTCAGTCTTGATTGCCTTGTTGCCATCGATCTCGATGCCGGAGATCGATGGCCGCTCGACCACGTTGATCACCAGCACATCGCCCTCACGGCCGAGCTGGATATCTTCGAAAAAACCGGTGCGGAACAGCGCGCGGGTTGCATCGACCAGGCGACTGTCGTCGGCTGCCTGGCCGACGTTCAGCGGCAACGCGCCAAAGACACTGCCAGCGGAGACGCGCTGCAGACCGTTGACGCGTATATCGGAAATGGTGAAGGACTCGGCGTGAACTTCGGCAATCATCAGTGCGGAAATTACCGCAGGTAGCAGCAGACGTTTCATGAAGTCCTTTATTTTAAAACCTGACAATTGAACCTGCGCGTGGCGCGGCGCCATCAAGGTATATAGCGATTAAAGGCGGCCAAGGTCGTTGACCAGCGCAAGCAGCATCACCCCAACAACCAGGCCGATACCGATCTGTACTCCCCAGCCCTGGACCCTGTCCGACAAGGGACGTCCACGGACCCACTCGACCAGGTAGAAGAGCAGATGCCCTCCGTCCAGGACGGGGATAGGCAATAGATTGAGCACCCCAAGGCTTATGCTCAGGTAGGCGAGGAAGTTGAGGAAGTCACCCACGCCCGACTGTGCAGAAGCGCCCGCCACTTTAGCAATGGTTATCGGGCCGCTCAAGTTTTTTACCGAGAGCTCCCCGAAGAGCATTTTCTTAAGTGAATCCAGAGTCAGAACACTCATCGTCCAGGTGCGACGAAGCCCTTCCCCGACAGCTTCGACAGGACCGTGGCTGACCTGCCGCAGCATTTCAGGCGGCCATTCTCCACCCGCGACGCCGGCGCCAAGATAGCCCCGACGCTGACCTCCTTCGCCACGTTCAGCCAGCGTCAGGGGCAGCTCGATCCGCTCGCCGTTACGCTCAACCCCCAGCAAAACAGCTTGTCCGCCCAGCGGCCTAACACGGTCAATCACTTCTTGCCATTCGCTCAGCGCCTCGGCGTCAAGGCTGACCAATCGATCCCCAATCTGCACGCCAGCCGCCTGCGCCGGCCCTTCGGGATCCAGCTGAGCAACAACCGGGGCGATTTCCGGACGCCAGGGACGAATACCCAACGAGCCAATCGGGTCCGGCTCCTCGGCACCCTTAAGCCAGTCCTTCAGCTCAAGCTGCAACCGCTGCGTCTGATCGCCGTCAGCGCGCACGAGCATTTCCAGTGAGCCGCTTTCGCCAAGGCGCCTGATCAATTGCAAATTGACATCTGCCCAGCCTGCAGTTGGCCTGCCGTTAATCTGGACGATTTCCTGCCCGGCCATCAACCCCGCTCGCTCAGCAAGGCTGCCAGTCGCTACTGCGCCCACCACTGGACGTACCTGCTCGGTACCCAGCATTGCCAAGACCCAGAACAACACCAGGGCAAGCAGAAAGTTGGCCAAAGGCCCGGCCGACACAATGGCGAAGCGCTGCCTAACGGTTTTGCGGTTGAAGGCCTGTCCCAGCAGAGCGGGCGGCACGTCGCCCTCGCGTTCGTCGAGCATTTTGACGTAGCCGCCGAGGGGGATGGCGGCAAGAACGAACTCGGTACCCTGACGGTCATGCCAGCGCAACAGCGGCCGACCGAAACCTACCGAGAAGCGCAGAACCTTGACGCCGCAACGCCGAGCCACCCAGAAATGCCCGAACTCGTGGAAGGTTACCAATACACCCAGCGCCACCAGGGTACCGATGATCATGTACAGCGCGCCCATATTTCCTCTGCCTCGAAAGGTCTTTTAGAAGCCTGCGAGCCCGGTCAACACCAGAACGCTACAGCCAAGTTGGGACTTTTGATCGCTACCGATCGCGACGTTGCAACCAGTGCGAAGCGAGCCTGCGGGCCTGGGCATCGGCAGCCAGCACATCTGCCAGGCAACGCGCCGGAACCGAAGCTTCCAGATCGAGAACATGCTCGATAATACTCGCGATTTCGGTGAAGCGAATGCGACCATCGAGGAACGCATCCACGGCTACCTCGTTCGCGGCATTGAGCATCGCGGGCGCCGTTCCGCCGTTCTGCGCGGCCTGCCTGGCAATCCGAAGACAAGGAAATCTGTGCTGGTCGGGGGCCTCGAAATCCAGACGACCTACCTGCAACAGGTCCAACGCCGATACGCCTGAGTCGATTCGTTCCGGCCAGGCCAGTGCATGCGCAATCGGTGTGCGCATGTCGGGGTTACCCAGTTGCGCCAGGACCGAGCCGTCGACGTAGTCGACCATCGAGTGAATGACGCTCTGCGGGTGAATCACAACCTGCACCTGTTCCGGGCGCGCATCGAACAGCCAGCACGCCTCGATGAGCTCAAGCCCCTTGTTCATCATGCTCGCTGAATCAACGGAGATCTTGCGACCCATGGACCAGTTGGGGTGGGCACAGGCCTGGTCGGCAGATACGGCAGACAACTGATCCAGAGGTAACTGCCGGAAAGGCCCACCGGACGCGGTAAGCAGAATTCGCCTGACGCCGACATGCGCCAACCCCTGCGCGTAGTTGCCAGGCAAACACTGGAAGATGGCGTTGTGCTCGCTATCGATGGGCAGCAGCACTGCCTCGCTGTCACGCAGCGCCTGCATGAACAACGCGCCGGACATGACCAGCGCCTCCTTGTTCGCTAACAACACCCGCTTGCTGGCCTGAACGGCCGCCAACGTCGGACGCAACCCCGCGGCCCCGACAATTGCCGCCATGACCACGTCGACCTCGGGATGCGCTGCAACTTCGCTTAGACCACCCTCACCCACGAGCACGCGCGTTTTGACGCCGTCACTGTCGAGCTGCCCCTGCAACACACGAGCCCGGTCACTATCGGCCACCACCGCATAACGCGGCCGATGCAGTCGGCACAGCTCCCGTAACTCGGCGATGCGACTGAACGCAGTGAGCGCAAAGGCTTGGTAGCGCTCGGGATGACGCGCAATCACATCCAGCGTGCTCAGGCCGATGGAGCCGGTCGCACCAAGGACCGTTACCTGCAAGGGTTTGCTCACCAGGTACCCCAGCCGGCCAGCCACAGAAGCACCGTGAACACGGGTACCGCAGCGGTCAAGCTGTCGATACGATCCATCACACCGCCATGCCCTGGAAGCAGCTGACTGCTGTCTTTAATACCCGAGCTGCGCTTGAACATGCTCTCGGTCAAATCGCCAACGACGGAAATGACCACCACCAGAGCTGCACCTAACAGAGCCAGCGCCAGCTCACGCGCAGACCAGGACTGATAAAGCCCAACAAACAATGTAATCAGCAGGCTGGTCACCAAGCCGCCAATCATCCCCTCCCAACTCTTGCCTGGGCTGACCTGCGGAGCGAGCTTGCGACGGCCAAAGGTCTTGCCTGCCGCATAGGCACCAATGTCAGCCCCCCACACCAGGACCATCACTGCAACGATAAGCCAATTGCCCTGTGGCCATTGCTTGAGCAAAACCAGGCCCTGCCAGGCGGGCAATAGAATCAACAATCCGATAATCAGACTGCCAACAGATCCACCCCAGTGTCGCTGACTTCGAGGATAACTGACGACGAGCGCCGTGGCAGTCAGCCACCAGACCACGCTGAGCGCAAGCAACCAGGGCGCCAATGACGGAACCAAATAGAGCCCAGAGAGCAGCAAGGCGACCATTAAGGCGTAAACAACCCGGACCGGCTGAGCCTCAAAGCCCGCCAGACGCGCCCATTCCCACGCACCCAGAACCACCACGACGCCAATGAACAGGGCGAATGAGAGTCCTTCAAGAAGGAAAAAGCCGATCAGTGCTATCGGCAGCAGAACGGCTGCGGTGATGACGCGTTGTTTCAACATTCTGCCCGGACCTCTGTCTCGACCTGGTCACCGGTCTTGCCGAAACGTCGCTGGCGCTTGGCGAAATCGGCCAATGCCGTACGCATTGCATCGTGCTTGAAATCGGGCCAGAACAGGTCCGAGAAATACAGTTCGGCATAAGCCAACTGCCATAACAGGAAATTGCTGATGCGTCGCTCACCGCCGGTGCGAATACAGAGATCCGGCAGAGGCATGTCGCCAGTTGCCAGATAGCGCTGAAAAAGGGCAGGAGTCACTTCATCTGGATTGAGTCGACCTTCCTGCGCTTCGCGGGCCAACCGTTGTGCGGCCTGGAGAATGTCCCACTGTCCGCCGTAATTGGCGGCGACCTGAAGCACGAAACGGCCGGAGCCCGCGGTCATTTCCTCGGCGTCGAGCATCGCCGCCTGCAGCTCCGGGTGAAAGCGTGACCGATCGCCAATGATTCGCAAGCTGATGCCATTTTCGTTGAGCTTGCGTGCTTCTCGGCGTAGAGCGCTCAGGAAAAGCTCCATGAGGGCACCCACCTCCTCGGCCGGCCTTTGCCAGTTCTCGCTGGAAAAGGCGAACAGCGTCAGCACCTCGACGCCCGCCTCGGCGCACACTTCTATAACGGCCCGCACCGCATCGACGCCCGCCTTGTGCCCGGCCACGCCCGGCAAGAGACGCCGCTTTGCCCAACGATTGTTACCATCCATGATGATTGCGACATGACGGGGTACATTCCGCCCGGCAATCTGCCTGACCTTATCCATCAAACGACTCTACCTGCGCTCAATCACGCTGCGAACAATGGGAGAAACCGCCAATGGCAATTTCCGGGGATACGACTGGTTAGCCCCTCGCGCCACGAAGCTTTCGGCCTCGGCGCACTCCGACGTGTGCAGTACGGACGACGTCCGGTACAGCGACATCAAACAGCCATCAGATCGTTTTCCTTACCTTCAAGCGCCTTGTCGATCTCCGCAACGTACTTGTCGGTCAGCTTTTGAACGTCGTCCTGGGCGCGGCGTTCCTCGTCCTCGCTGATTTCCTTTTCCTTCACCAGATCCCTGAGCTGGGCGATGGCATCACGGCGAATGTTGCGCACGGCGACACGCGCATTCTCAGCTTCTGAGCGTGCCTGTTTGGTGTACCCCTTACGGGTCTCTTCGGTAAGCGCAGGCATCGGTACGCGAATCGTAGTACCGGCAGTGGCAGGGTTCAGGCCCAGATCAGACGTCATGATCGCCTTTTCTACGGCCTGGATCATGCCTCTGTCAAAGACAGTAAGGGCCAAAGTGCGCGAGTCCTCTGCCGTGACATTGGCAATCTGGCGCAGCGGGGTATCGCTGCCGTAATACGACACCATAACGCCATCGAGAATGCTTGGATGAGCACGACCGGTACGAATTTTGGCGAACGCATGCCCCAGCGACTCCAGGGTTTTCTTCATGCGCTCCTGAGCGTCTTGCTTAATCTCGTTGATCATTGGTACTGCTCCTCGATCAGGGTTCCTTCAGCGCCGCCAAGCACAATATTGAGCAGGGCACCGGGCTTGTTCATATTGAACACCCGCAGCGGCATGTTGTGGTCGCGGCATAGGCAAATGGCAGTCAGGTCCATGACGCCCAGCTTGCGCTCAAGCACATCATCATAGGTCAGCTGCTCGAACTTTTCGGCATTCGGATCCTTGAAGGGATCGGCCGTATAAACGCCGTCAACCTTGGTGACCTTGAGCACCACATCGGCATGAATCTCGATGGCACGCAGGCAGGCGGCCGAATCGGTGGTAAAGAACGGATTGCCGGTGCCCGCGGAGAAGATCACTACTTCGCCACTCTTCAGGTGACGCATCGCCTTGCGGCGGTCGTAATGGTCAGTGACCCCGACCATCGAAATCGCCGACATGACCAATGCCGGGATGTTCGAGCGTTCCAAGGCGTCACGCATGGCCAGGGAGTTCATGACCGTAGCGAGCATACCCATGTGGTCGCCAGTCACACGATCCATGCCCGCGGCAGACAGAGCGGCACCACGGAAAAGATTGCCGCCACCAATGACCAGACCAACTTCTACACCTATGCCGACTAACTGCCCAACCTCCAAGGCCATGCGATCAAGCACCTTGGGATCAATGCCAAAGTCCTCCGAACCCACCAGGGCCTCGCCGCTTAATTTGAGCAGAATGCGTTTATAGCGAGGATTGCGTGCACTCATCTGCTGAGCCATTGGCGTTGTCTCTCCTGCGGCGTTGGTATGACTAGGCTGGCCTGCAGCCGGAAAAAATGTCTGCGCTATGACAGCGCAGTCTCGCGTTGGTGCCATGCGGTGACTGTCGCATTGGCCAAAAACGTTTCCATCCGCCAATCCGACAAAGAGGCCGCGCGCGTGAGCGGGCAGCCTCTTCGAGGACGGCAGAAGCGTCTTATTGCTTGGTGGCAGCGACCTGAGCGGCAACTTCGGCAGCAAAGTCGACTTCAGCGCGATCGATGCCCTCACCGACTTCGTAACGAACGAACGAAACGATTTCGGCACCGGCTTTTTTCGCCAGCTCACCGACCTTGACGTCCGGATCCTTGATGAATGCCTGTTCGACCAGGCTGGCTTCAGCAAGAAACTTGCTGATACGGCCGGCAACCATCTTCTCGACGATTTCGGCAGGCTTGCCCTTGATCTTGTCTTCGTTCAGTGCCAGGAAGATTTCTTTTTCCTTCGCAACAGCCTCCTCCGAAACCTCCGTCGGGTCCAGGAACTGGGGATTGCTGGCGGCGACGTGCATGGCAATTTCCTTCGCCAGCTCGACGCTACCACCTTTCAGCGCAACCAGGACACCAATCCGGTGACCGTGCAGATAGGAACCCACCAGATCGGCCTCAACGGAGGTCAGGCGACGGATATTGACGTTCTCACCGCACTTGGCCACCAAGGCTTGGCGATCGGATTCCTGAGCGGCAATCAACGGAGCAGCGTCAGACATCTTCTCAGCAAAGGCCTTCTCGACACTGCTGTTGACGAAATTCTTGAAGTCGTCCTGCAGTGCCAGGAAGTCGGTCTGCGAGTTGACTTCGATAATCACGGCGCGCGTGTTGTCGTCGGCAACCTTGACCGCGATGGCGCCTTCAGCAGCGATATTGCCAGCCTTCTTGGCGGCCTTGATGGCACCCGCTGCACGCATGTCATCAATGGCTTTCTCGATATCGCCACCAGCGGCGGTGAGCGCCTTTTTGCAATCCATCATGCCTTGGCCGGTACGTTCGCGCAGTTCTTTAACCAGGGCTGCAGTGATCTCTGCCATGTTCGCAAATCCTCTCGATTCGATTTTCGATCGTGCCTCAACGCGGGCGATCAATTCGGAATTGGCAAAAAGGGGGCATAGCCCCCTTTCTGTTCAACGGGTATCAGCTAGGCGAAAAATTCGCTCAGCCTTGAGCAGTCTCTGCGACTGACTCTTCGACGAACTCGTCCGCACCGCCAGCATTGTTCTGACGACCACGCAGTACAGCGTCCGCCATGGAGCCCAGATAGAGTTGCACGGCACGGATGGCATCATCGTTACCCGGGATGATGTAGTCGACGCCTTCCGGGCTGCTGTTGGTGTCAACGATGCCGATAACCGGGATGCCGAGCTTGTTGGCTTCGGAGATCGCAATACGCTCGTGATCGACGTCAACAACGAACATGGCGTCCGGCAGACCGCCCATGTCCTTGATGCCGCCCAGGCTGCGATCCAGCTTCTCAAGATCGCGAGTACGCATCAGCGCCTCTTTCTTGGTCAGCTTGTCGAAAGTACCGTCCTGGGACTGGGCTTCCAGGTCACGCAGACGCTTGATCGAGGCGCGAATGGTCTTGTAGTTGGTCAGCATGCCGCCCAACCAGCGATGATCGACATACGGCGAGCCACAACGAGCAGCCTCTTCGCGAACGATCTTGCCAGCGGAACGCTTGGTGCCAACGAACAGAATCTTGTTCTTGCCTGCGGCCAGCTTTTCAACGAAACGCAGCGCGTCGTTGAACATCGGCAGGGTTTTCTCAAGATTGATGATATGAATCTTGTTGCGCGCGCCAAAGATGTACTTATTCATCTTCGGGTTCCAGTAACGGGTCTGGTGGCCGAAGTGCACACCGGCCTTCAGCATATCGCGCATGGTGACTTGGGACATGAGAGTTCCTCAGATAAGTCGGGTTAGGCCTCCACGCGTCCCGATATCCAACTCTTGCGAGCACCCAGGATACCGTGTCGACACGTGTGTGGGGTCAGGCTCGGCAGGTAGTCCCGCAGAGCGGCGCGTTTTATAGCATAAAGGCAGGCTAGAGGCTAGAGGCTGGACAGAACGCATTCCCGCACGCCCTGCTTCTCGTTCAGCGTTACAGCCTCCAGCGCTTTATCGGCTCTTGGTCTATTTGGTTTATCATTTGCCCCTTCAATTTTTCCGCCTGCGCCTCTTGGCGCCAAGAGGGTTGCATGACTGTTTCCATCAAGACGCCTGAAGACATCGACAAAATGCGCATTGCCGGCCGCTTGGCCGCCGAGGTGCTCGAAATGATCGGTGGTCACGTCAAGCCGGGCGTCACCACCGAAGAGCTGGACCGCATTTGCCACGAGCACATCGTCAATGTGCAACAGGCCATACCCGCCCCGCTCAATTACAAGGGTTATCCCAAATCGATTTGCACATCGATCAATCATGTCGTCTGTCATGGCATTCCCAATGACAAGCCCCTCAAAGACGGTGACATCCTCAATATCGATATCACGGTCATCAAGGACGGTTACCACGGCGATACCAGCCGAATGTTCATCGTCGGCAAAGCGCCAGAGTGGGCCGAGCGGCTCTGCAAGGTGACGCAGGAGTGTCTTTACAAAGGTATCGAGGTAGTCCGCCCCGGAGCGCGCCTAGGGGACATCGGTGAGGTGATTCAGAAGCATGCCGAGAAGAACGGCTTCTCCGTCGTCCGCGAGTATTGTGGACATGGCATCGGCAAGGTTTTCCACGAAGAGCCTCAAGTGCTTCACTACGGCCGCGCCGGGACCGGGCTGGAGCTAAAGGAAGGCATGACCTTCACCATAGAGCCAATGATCAACCAGGGCCGCTCGGAAACTCGCCTGCTTGGTGACGGCTGGACAGCCATTACCAAGGACCGCAAGCTATCCGCCCAATGGGAACACACCCTTGTGGTCACCGCCGATGGCTATGAAATTTTCACCCTGCGCAGCGATGACACGATAGCCCGCACATCGCCCTGATTTTGATGCTTTGATGGAGGGCGACGTATGCCTCAGGTTGATTCCGAATTGTTCGACCGCAGCCAGTTCCAGGCTGAACTGGCACTTAAGGCCAGCCCCATCGCCGCCTTCAAAAAAGTCATACGCAAGGCGCGGGAGGTGCTCGATGCACGCTTCCTCGCCGGCCAGGACATCCGGAGCCTGATCGAAGGCCGCGCCTGGTTCGTCGATCAGATATTACGCGCCGCCTGGGGCCGCTTCGACTGGAACAACGAGGCGGACATAGCGCTGGTAGCCGTCGGCGGCTATGGGCGCGGCGAGCTGCACCCTTATTCCGATATCGACCTGCTGATCCTGCTCGATAACAATGACCAGGAAATATTCCGCGACGCCATCGAGCGGTTTCTGACCCTGCTATGGGACATCGGCCTGGAAGTCGGCCAGAGCGTTCGCTCGGTACAGGAATGCGCCGAGGAGGCACGTGCGGACCTGACCGTCATCACCAACCTCATGGAAAGCCGTACGATCGCCGGTCCCGAGCGCCTGCGCCAGAACATGCTGAAGGTCATCAGCCCTTCGGAGATGTGGCCGAGCAAAGAGTTTTTCCTCGCCAAACGTAACGAACAGGCCGCGCGCCACGCCAAATACAACAATACCGAATACAATCTGGAGCCAAACGTGAAAGGCTCGCCTGGTGGGCTGCGCGACATCCAGACGATCCTGTGGATAGCACGGCGCCAGTTCGGCAGCTTGAATCTTAGCGCCATCCTCGATCAGGGATTTCTGACCGAAGGCGAGTACTCGTTACTGGTGTCTGGCCAAGAATTCATCTGGCGGGTCCGTTACGGATTGCACATGCTGGCCGGGCGCGCGGAGGATCGACTGCTGTTCGACCACCAGCGCAGCCTCGCCGCCCTCCTCGGCTATGAAGACAGCGACGCCAAGCTGGCGATCGAGCGCTTCATGCAGAAGTACTACCGCGTCGTGATGAGCATTTCAGAACTGAGCGATCTGGTCGGACAGCACTTTGCCGAAGTCATCCTCTGGGAGGGCGACAGCGGCGATGCGGTGCCGCTCAACAGCCGCTTCCTGGTGCGCGACGGCTATCTGGAAGTGACCGATGATTCGGTGTTCAAGCGCAGGCCCTTCGCGATCCTGGAAATCTTCGTACTGCTGGCTCAACACCCTGACATTCAGGGGGTACGAGCGGAGACCATTCGCCTCCTCCGGGACCACCGGCATCTCATTGACGACGATTTTCGCAGCGACATCCGCAACACCAGCCTGTTCATCGAGCTGTTCAAGTGCAAGGAAGGCATCCACCGCAATCTGAGACGCATGAATCGCTACGGCATTCTCGGGCGCTACCTGCCCGAGTTCGGCCGTATCGTGGGGCAGATGCAGCATGACCTCTTTCATATCTACACGGTCGACGCCCATACGCTCAATGTCATCAAGTACCTGCGCAAACTGAGCAAACCCGGGGTCGCCGAAAAGTATCCACTGGCCAGCAAACTGGTGGAACGGCTACCCAAGCCGGAGCTCATCTATATCGCAGGGCTCTATCACGATATCGCCAAGGGCCGTGGCGGCGACCATTCGGAGCTGGGCGCGGTGGATGCGCAGGAATTCTGTGTACGCCACAAGCTGCCTGCATGGGACACGCGCCTGGTGGTATGGCTGGTTGAGAACCATCTGGTGATGTCGACCACTGCGCAGCGCAAGGACCTGTCTGAACCACAGGTGATCAACGACTTTGCCCAGCAGGTCGGTGACGAAACCCACCTCGATTACCTGTATGTGCTGACCGTTGCAGACATCAACGCGACCAACCCGACCCTCTGGAATTCCTGGCGGGCGAGCCTGTTGCGCCAGCTGTATACCGAAACCAAACGCGCGCTCAAGCGTGGCCTGGAAAACCCGCTGGGACGCGAGGAGCAGATCCGCCAGACCCAGCGCGCCGCGCTCGATGACCTGGTGCGTCACGGCACCGATCCGGACGACGCCGAACAGCTCTGGGCGCAGCTAGGCGACGACTATTTCCTTCGCCATACCGCTACCGACGTCGCCTGGCACACCGATGCGATCATCGAACACCCGGCCAACGGCGGTCCGCTGGTCCTGATCAAGGAAACCACCCAGCGTGAATTCGAAGGCGGCACGCAGATCTTCATCTATGCACCCGATCAGCATGACTTCTTCGCCGTTACCGTGGCGGCCATGGACCAGCTGAACCTGAACATTCACGATGCCCGCATCATCACTTCGAGCAGCCAGTTCACGCTGGACACCTACATCGTGCTGGACGCCGACGGTTCTCCCATTGGCCACGACCCCGAGCGCACAGAGGAAATTCGGCAAGGGCTGATCAACGCGCTGCGTAATCCGGATGACTACCTGACCATCATTCAGAAACGTGTGCCTCGGCAACTGAAGCATTTCGCGTTCCCACCGCAGGTCACCATCCACAACGACATGCAGCGCCCGCAAACGATCATCGAGGTCGTTGCACCGGACCGCCCCGGGCTATTGGCGCGCATTGGCCAGCTGTTTCTGGACTTCGATCTCTCGGTGCAGAACGCCAAGATCGCCACGTTGGGCGAGCGTGTCGAGGACGTGTTCTTCGTCACCACTACCGACAACCAGCCCTTGTCGGACCCGCTGCTGTGTACCCGGCTGCAGCAGGCGATGATCAAGCAATTGACGCAGGACAATGAGCATCAGCCCTCGCCGAGCAGCCTCGTCATCTGAACGACCACGCCATGCCGCCTCGGCAACGAGGCGGTAACGAACGCTCATCAGACCCGCTTCAATCCCAGGGTTTGCCGCGGGTTTTGGCCGTATAAGGCAGCCTTTGCTGCATGGCAGCCTTCGCCAGGACATGGGCGCTGACCGGCGCGGTCAAAAACAAAAACAGGGTGATCAGCACTTCATGGACGCTGAGGCCGTTGCCCTGGTTACTGAAGAAGATCATCGAAGCGATGACGATCCCACCGACCCCAAGCGTGGTTGCCTTGGTCGGACCGTGCAGCCGTGTAAAGAAATCGGGAAGGCGGTACAAACCGATCGCCCCAACCAAGGCGAACGCGCTCCCCACCATCAGAAACACGCTCACCAGCAGTTCTATCCAGAATGGCATGCAGCCTCCTCAGTCAATGATGTCGCCGTGCAACAGGTGCTTGCCCACGGCCACGGTACTGACGAAACCCATCACCGCGATGAGCAGAGCCGCCTCGAAGAACAGATCGGACGCGAGCCAGATACCAAACAGGACGATCAAGGCCAGCGCATTGATATACAAGGTGTCGAGCGCCAATACTCGATCAGGCATGTCCGGCCCCTGAACGAGCCGCACCACGTTTAAGATCGCTGCGATTCCGATAATCGCCATGCACAGGGGAATTACATACGCGAGCATTCGAAAATCTCCAGCAGCGGCGTTTCGTAACGGCTCTTCACCCCGGCGACCAGCGCCTCGATGTCGGGGGCATCCAGAGCGTGAATCAGCAACATCTTGTGCCCGGGTCGCAAAGACGCCGATACCGTTCCAGGGGTTAACGAAATGATGCTGGTCAACACGGCGAGGACGAACGGATGCTCAATGGCCATCGATATCTCGACGAAGGCAGGCCGCAGTCGATCCCGAGAACCGAGCACCAGCTTGGCCACACTGACGTTGGCCACGACGATGTCGTAAAACACCTTCAGCAGAAACAGGCAGAGCTTCAAGGGCCTACGCACTTTCGGTAGGTCAACCAGAAATCCCTGCACCAGCAATGGGATCGCCCAACCTAAAAACAGTCCAAGCACCAGTTGCCCCACGCTCAGTGCGTTATTGAGCATCAGCCAGAGCAGCGCAAGCAGCAAGGTGAGCGCAGGGTTGGGCAGCAGACGTGATTTCATGCCTCACCTCCCCGGATAATCTGCAGATACGGCTGTAGCTCGAACAACTGGGCTGCGGTCGCCTGCATGTAGGCCTGGATCGGCTGCGCCACTGCTACCAACAACACGCTGCCAAACAGCAAACCAAAGGTTGCCACCACTCGCACGCGATCCGCGGGCCTTCCAACACTGACCGCTTCACTAGGCCGCCAGAACACCATGCTGCCGGCCCGGCTCAGTGCGAGCACCATCCCCAATCCGCCCACCAGAATCACTGGCCACAGCAGCAGGGCGTCGACTCCGGGAGGCACGGCCTGCAGTAGCATCAGCTTGCCAATGAAACCTGAGAAAGGCGGGAGCCCGGCAATCGAAATCGCGCCGGCGAAAAACAACGCGCCCAGCAACAACGGCTGCTTGAGTGCGGGAGCCGACAGCAGCTCGGCGGCCATATCGCCGCGCTGGCGGGCGATGAGGTCAGCCAGCAGAAACAGTCCTCCGGACACCAGCGTGCTGTGCACCAGGTAGTACAGCGCAGCGCTGAGGCCCGCCTCTGTTCCCAGCGCGATACCGGCGAGCAAGGTGCCCACCGAAACCACCACCAGATAGGACAGCAGTATCTGCAGGTTGCGGGCGGCCAGTGCGCCCAGTACGCCACCAACGAGCGTAAGCATCGACAGCGGCCACAACCAGTCCAGCACCATGTTGCTCAACACACCCGCTTCGCTGCCGAAGATCAGCGTGAACACGCGCACGATGGCGTAGAGCCCGAGCTTGGTCATGATCGCGAACAGCGCAGCCACCGGCGCGGTCGCCGCGGCATACGCACGCGGCAGCCAGAAATACAGCGGCAGGATCGCTCCCTTCAACGCAAATACCACCAGCAACAGGTAGCCCGCCGCAGCGAGAAGCGGAGCGTCGGCCGGATCAGCTGCACCAACCCGTCCTGCCAGATCGGCCATGTTCAAGGTTCCGGTCAGACCATAGAGCATGCTGACACCGATCAGAAACAGCGATGAGCCCAACAGGTTCAGCACGACATAATGAATGCCCGACTGCACGCGCTTCGCGCCTTGGCCGTGAAGCAACAGCGCGTAAGACGAGATCAGCAGAATCTCGAAGAACACGAACAGGTTGAACAGATCACCCGTCAGAAAGGCACCGTTGATGCCCGCCAGCTGGAACTGAAACAGTGCATGGAAATTCGGCCCGCGCTCGTCATCGCCACGCACGGCGTACAGCACCGAGAATCCCGCCAGTATGGCGGTCACCAGCAGCATCAGGGCACTCAACCGGTCAAGCAGCAACATGATGCCGAACGGTGGCTGCCAGCCGCCAAGACGGTACACGGACAGTTGGCCAGCATCGGCCTGCCATAACAGCCCCAAGGCCAGCGGCACCAGCAACCAGGTAGCCGTCACCGATAGCAGGCGTTTAAGCGATGCACGCTGGCGATGAAGCAACAGCAGACTGCAGCCGACCAACAAGGGCAGCAGGATCGGCATGATCAACGCATGATTCATTTGCGCGGCTCCCGACCATCAACATGATCGGTACGCAACTCACCCAGTCCGCGAAGCGCCAGCACCACAACGAACGCGGTCATGGCGAAGCCAATGACGATCGCAGTCAGCACCAGAGCCTGCGGTAAAGGATCACCGTACTCGGCGCTGGCTCCGATGATTGCCGGAACACCGGTGGAGAGACGCCCCATTGCGAAAATGAACAGATTGACGGCATAGGAAATCAACGTCAGCCCCATGACCACAGGAAATATCCGTGCGCGGAGCAACAGATACACGCCACTGGTCATCATCACGCCCAACGTGACCGCGAACACGATTTCCATCAAAGCACCTCCTTGCACGACTCGTCCTGACTGACATGACCCATGTTGGAAAGAATCAGCAGGGCTGCTCCTACCACGGCCAGATAGACACCAAGATCGAACAGCATCGCGGTTGCCAGTTCGAAGTCGCCAATCAATGGCAGGTGAAAATGGCCGAAAGCCGAGGTCAGGAAAGGCCGACCGAACAGCCAACTACCGAGGCCGGTCAGGCCCGCAATGAGCACACCGAGCCCCGCCACGCCGTGATAGCTGAACGGCTGTCGCTGCTGCGCCCAGACCACACCATGCGAGATGTACTGAAGGATCAGAGCGACCGCAGTGATGAGGCCAGCGATGAAGCCGCCCCCCGGTAAATTGTGGCCGCGCAAGAAGATGAAAACCGACACCAACAGCGCCATCGGCAACAGCACACGAGACAGCGTGTCCAGCACCATTGGATGCCTATCGGTTGACCACAACCTACCGCCGTAGTCGCGGATCGGGTGTGGCAGGCGCAGCCCATGGAGCAGTCCATAGATCCCAACCGCAGCGATTGCCAGCACGGCAATCTCCCCTAGGGTATCGAAACCCCGAAAATCGACCAGAATCACGTTTACCACGTTGGTACCACCGCCCCCGGACACACTGTTTTCGAGAAAGAACGAGGCAATGCTGTCATACGGCCGACTCAGTACCGCGTAGGCCAACAGGGCGACCATGGTGCCAAAGGAGGATGCAATGATCAGGTCGCGGAAACTGCGCAGGCTGCTCGACTCGACCGGCGTGCGGTCAGGCATGAAAAACAACGCGAGGATCAGCAGAATGATGGTCACCACCTCGACGGATAGCTGCGTCAGCGCCAGATCAGGTGCGGAATAGCGAGCGAACACCAGCGCTACCATCAACCCAACCACGCTGAGCACCATCAGCGCCATGAGGCGTCTGCGGTGGAAGACCACGGTCATTACCGACGCCAGCCCGAGAAGCAGCATGCCAGCGACGGTGATACCGTCCAGGGGCGTCAGTGGCACAGAGCCCCGCAGCGTTTGCAGCGGGGTCAATGCGTAGATCACAACAAGCAACGAGCTGACCAGCATCAGCGCCAGATAGCGTTGCAACGACCCGTTCTCCATACGCTCGGTTACCCAGCGCGCCGTTGCGGCAATCCCGCTGACCACCTGAGCGAACACCTGCAGCGAATCGACGCGCGGCAGTCCTTCATACCAGCGAAACGCCCATTTGCGCATCGAATAGATCAGCAAGCCTCCGCCCAGCGCAACGAAACTCATCGCCAGGGGCAGATTGAAGCCGTGCCATATTGCCAGGCTGTATTCAGGCACGTCTCCACCCAAGCTGCCGGCTACGGCTGCAGCCAGCAAGGGTGCGACCGTGTAGGCAGGCAGGGTGCCCACCAGCAGACACAGCAAAACCAGGATTTCGACGGGAATCTTCATGTACCGCGCCGGCTCATGTGGCGGGTATTTAGGCAAGTCGATCGGTTCGCCGTTGAAAAACACGTCGTGCACGAAGCGCAGCGAGTAGGCGACCGAAAAGGCACTCGCCAGCGTCGCCAGGGCCGGGATCGTCCAGTAGAAGCTGCCCAACAGATGCTGATCAAGGGTCTCGGCAAAGAACATTTCCTTGCTGAGGAAGCCGTTGAGCAGGGGCACCCCAGCCATTGCCAGCGACGCCACCATTGCCAGCGCCGCCGTGTGCGGCATGTATTTCAGCATGCCATTGACGCGCCGCATGTCGCGCGTTCCGGTCTCGTGATCAATGATCCCCGCAGCCATGAACAGCGAAGCCTTGAAGGTGGCGTGATTGATGATATGGAAGATCGCTGCCACTGGCCCGAGGCGCGAGTCGAGGCCGAGCAGCAGGGTAATCAAACCGAGATGGCTAATGGTCGAATAGGCCAGCAACCCCTTCAGATCATGCTGGAACAGCGCCATTACCGCGCCGATCAGCAAGGTCGCCAAGCCTGTCAGGCTGACCAGATAGAACCACCATTCCGAGTCCGACAGTGCCGGATACAGCCGCGCCAGCAGGAACACACCGGCCTTGACCATCGTCGCAGAGTGCAGAAAAGCCGATACCGGGGTGGGCGCCGCCATTGCCTGTGGCAACCAGAAGTGAAACGGAAACTGCGCCGACTTGGTAAACGCGCCAAGCAGAATCAGAATCAGGGTCAACGGGTACAAAGCACTGGCGCGGATCAGATCACCCGACGCTAGAACGGTGCTTAGCTCGTAGCTGCCGACGATATGCCCGATCAGCAAGATACCGGCCAGCAGCGCCAGCCCGCCGCCACCGGTCACCACGAGCGCCATCCGGGCGCCTTGGCGAGCATCGGAACGGTGATTCCAGAAGCCTATCAACAGGAACGACGAAAGGCTGGTCAACTCCCAAAACATCAGCATCAGGAGCAGGTTTTCGGCCAGTACCACACCGAGCATGGCGCCCATGAACAGGAGAAAGAAGCTGAAGAAGCGTCCCATCGGCTCGCTTTTCGACAGGTAATAGCGCGCATACAGAATAACGAGCAGGCCGATCCCCAGAATCAGCAGCGCGAAGAGAAACCCTAAACCGTCTAGCCTCAAGCTGAGGTTCAACCCCAGATCGGGAAGCCAGGTCAATGTCTGCACTTCCGTCTCGCCGCCAAAAACATCAGCACGCTTGGACCACAGCAATACCAACGCCAGCAACGGGGCCAGGCCGGCACCGAATGCACAGGCAGATCGGCCGAACCGTTCAAACAGCAACGGCAGGCAGATTCCCAGGAATGGCAAAGCGATGATCAGCGCAAGCGCCATGCGTAAAACCCCTTGAGCCGTGCATGCGCACGGCAGTTATATCCCTTGGTCGACCCGTGCTCGCCCCGAAGGGGGCATGGCGGTGAGCGCCGATTATCCATACCGTTCACAGCAACGTCATGGATTCAAGTATTTCGAAAAACAAAAGGCGCAGCCTGAATACCGTATCAGCCGGCCTTCAGCCTGCGCCCTGTCTCCCAGGCAATGCAGAAACAACCCACCCGCTTGCGCTCATCGAATCTCACTGGCGTCGCAGCAACCTGTTGATAGGCCTTGCCATCCCTGCCGAACCCAGCGAAATCAGGGTGCGATACGGCTAGTGCCATTAATCGTCATGATGCGCACACGCTGACCGACGCGAAAAACCTGGTTAGGCTCGACTTCCTGCACATAGGCGCGCAGGTTGCCGTCATCCTCACGTACCGTGATCTCAGCGCCTTGAGCACGGGTGATACCCTCTTCCACTGCCGATCCGAGCATACCGCCCGCCAGCGCACCGATTACCGCCGCAACGGCACTGCCCCGGCCTCCGCCCACCCCGCTGCCGGCAATACCACCGACGACCGCGCCTGCACCGGTACCGATCGGGGTCTTGGTGCCTTCGAGCTTGACCGGGCGCAATGACTCGATCGTGCCATAACGTACCCTCTGGACGCTTCGCGCCTCGTCGCGGGAATAGCTATCCCCGGTAAGGCTGGAAGTACAACCGCCGACGGCAAGCGCCACGGCCATGAAAGAAGCGACAAATATGGAGTTGCGCATTGGTACTCTCCTGGGAAATGAGATTGGTCCCGACCGCATGGTCAGTCGTATGCGGCGATGAAGCGCTTGGCAACCGCCTCGTCCTGACTCAGCATTCAGTCAACTAGGACCTTACTTTACCCGAGGCGATCCCGCCCCGCATGCAGGACGCTCGCTCAAGCTGTTGCCAGAGACTACCCATGGACTACTTCATCATCTTCATCGTCACGCTGGCCGGGCTAGTTTTCCATGCCTGGCTGTTCATCCGCTTCAGGCAATGGGCGGACCGGGACCTGGCGTTGTCGTTGGCAGGAGACGATCCGCAGAAGCGAGCGTGGATGTTGCAACGCCTTTCCGCGGCGAAAGATGCGCGAGTCAAACGGAAGGACTTGCAAGCCTGGCTGGAAAGCGAATTGGCGCGCTACAACGACACCTGACAAAAAAGAGGCCGGAGCCGGCCTCTCATCAAACTGTGTCAGCGCGTCAGGGCGCCAGACGTTCCCGCTGCCAGTTGCTGGCGAGGCGTCGATAGTTCAGCCGGTCATGCAGGCGGCTGGGACGCCCCTGCCAGAACTCCATCCGTTCCGGCAGCAGACGGTAGCCGCCCCAATGGGGGGGGCAATGCGGGGCCTTGTCCAGAAAGTGCTGCTCTGTCTCGGCGAGGAGCCGTTCCAGTTCGGCGCGATCGCGGATCACTTGGCTTTGTGGTGAAGCCCAGGCACCGAGGCGGCTGCCCAGCGGACGAACCTGATAATAGGCGTCCGACTCGGCAGCACTGACTTTCTCCACCCGCCCCTCGATACGTACCTGACGCTCCAGGCTTGGCCAGAAGAAGGTCATCGCAGCGAAGGGGCATGCTTCCAGCTGCTCGGCCTTGGCACTGTCATAGTTGCTGAAAAAGGTGAAGCCGCACTCGTCCAGCGCTTTGAGCAAGAGCACTCGGCAATGCGGGCGGCCCTCGGCGTCGACCGTAGCCAAGCTCATTGCATTTGGCTCCACGGGAAGCTGCTCGGTCTCCACCGCCTCCTGGAACCACTGACGAAATAGCCCGAAGGGCTGTTCCGGCGCGTTCGCTTCACTGAGTCCGTCGCGCGTGTAATCGCGGCGCATATCGGCCAAGGATTGGGTCATCGCTGGGTTCCTGGAAAACGGTTGAAGCCAAAGCTTACCGGCTCTGCGCTTCGCCCCGCTTGATTCAACGCAAAAGTGGCCCGAGCGCCTGGCCTGTCAGGCGACGCCCTTATTTGGTTTTGCTGACTTCTGCCGCAGCCACCTGAGTCGGTTTGACAGGCGCGTCGCTGTAGTGGCCAATCAGCGCCAGCAAGGTGGGTTGCGGAGCCAAGACCATCTCGACACGGCG
Source organism: Stutzerimonas stutzeri (assembly GCF_024448935.1). GTDB lineage: Bacteria > Pseudomonadota > Gammaproteobacteria > Pseudomonadales > Pseudomonadaceae > Stutzerimonas > Stutzerimonas stutzeri_AO. The sequence goes on along the minus strand of NZ_JAMOIE010000011.1, from coordinate 4,644 downwards.
GTTCAAGGCGCGTCCTTCTTCCTTCTCGTTGGAGGCCCGCGGCATATCCGAACCGAGCCCGCGAATGCGCAGCCGATCGTGCTTCAAGCCACTGAGCCGAAAAATCGCGGCGACGGCACCCGCACGCTGACGGCTGATGTCACGGTTGATATCGATTGGCCCGGTGCTGTCAGCATGGCCAAGCACGACCACAGCGGTCCTCTCGTCGCCTTCCACCAGTTTCGCCACTCGGCTGAGCGGACCAAGCGTCACCGGCAACAGCATGCCTGGGCGGTCGGGATTGAAGGAGCCATCGACCGGGGCCGTAACCACCAACACGCCTCCGCGGCGCTCAAGTTCAAAGTGACTGTCTTTCAACGCATCGCGAAGCCGCGGCTCATATCCATCCAACCAGGCCGCATCAATCACGGGACTCGGCGCCGCAACCACCTCGACCGGCTTTTCATCGTTGGAACTGCAGCCGGCGATGACCATACAGAGTATCAGGGAGGTGCTTTTCAGCAGATTCATGAGCCAATTTCCATGAAAGTGAGTGGCGAAAACAGACCGCGCGGGTTCAGCACGCAGCTTAAGCAAGGATTTGTCTCAAATTGTGGACGCAGGTCCTTGTTCTGCAAGGTGTCTTCCTGCCAACCAGACGAGTGGTTCAACCGACGCATGCCTTAACTACCCGAGCGAGTGTCTGCGCTCGAGGGTCCATCAGGACATAAGGCCCCAGCGTATTGGTGACATAGCCAAAGGTTACGTCACGCTGGGGATCGGCAAAACCGATGCAGCCGCCAGCGCCTGGGTGGCCAAACGCACCCGGCCCCATGCCGAAGGTAGCGTTCTCCACATCCGGCTGGTCCAGCCAGCAGCCCAGCGCAAAACGAGTACGGGTGAGCAGCGTGCGATCCTCTCCAACGCTGTGTTCGCGGGTCAACTCGTCCAGCAGCTGGTCATCGAGCAGCTCCCCTCGCAACAGGCCATCGTAGAAGCCCGCCAATGACCGTGCATTGCCGTGCCCGTTGGCCGCCGGCTGAGCCATTCGACGCCACTCCGGCTTGTTGGCACTGTTCATGATCGACGGAGGGTTGGTAAAGGCACGAGCGGTGAGTGACTGCGGGTCACTCATCAAGGCTTTGACTACCCGTTGGGCTGTCGCATCGCCAGGATTGTTTTTCTGCCGGGTCAGATAACCGACCCGGTCGAACTCGCTATCGGCCAGACCGATATGGAAATCCAGGTCCAGAGGACGAGCAGTGCGCGCGACTATCGCTTCGCCCGGCTCACGCCCGTCGCCGCGACGGATCAATTCGCCAACCAGCCAACCATAGGTGATCGCGGCATACCCGTGACCCTCTCCAGGCGTCCACCAGGGCGTTTCAGCCACGAGTGCTGCAGTCATCGTCTCCCAGTCGTACAACGCCTCGGGCGGTAGTGGCTGGCGAATAGCCGGCAGCCCGGCCTGATGGCTGAGTAGCTGCCGCAGGGTAATGTCCTGTTTTCCGTTGGCGGCGAATTCCGGCCAAACACGGGCAACCGGCTCATCCAGCTGCAGCTTGCCCTCTCCTACCAGCTGTAACGCAGCCACTGCAGTGAATGCCTTGGTGCAGGAAAACAGATTGACCAGGGTGTCGCTCTGCCAGGCCTGTTCACCAGCATTGTCCGCAACACCGGCCCAGAGGTCGACAACCGTTTCGCCACCGACCTTCACGCAGACTGCGGCGCCACGCTGCTGGGTCTGCTCGAACAGCTGGCTGAACGCGTCTCTGACCGCCTCGAAACGGAGGTCGAAATATCCCTGGATCTGCACGCTTGCGCTCCTCTGGGTTGGTATGACGGGCGAGTATTGTTTCAGCCACATCGCCTCAAAGAAACAGCCCCGTCGAGAATGATGGTCCTATCAGCCCTTTGAATGACGGCTCATGATGGCCGCCGAGGCGGTCAGCCGATCTCTCGCCGGAACGGCGGCAATGCATTAAGAATGGCCTTGCCGTAGCGCTGCGTGACGACCCGTCGATCAAGCAATGTGATGGTGCCACGGTCCTCTTCGGTACGCAGCAACCTGCCGCAGGCCTGGACGAGACGCAACGAGGCATCAGGCACGGCGATTTCCATGAATGGATTACCGCCTCGCGCCTCGATCCACTCGGCCAGCGCTGCCTCAACCGGGTCATCAGGTACCGCGAAGGGAATCTTGGCAATGACCACATGTTCGCAATAAGCCCCTGGGAGGTCGACACCTTCAGCGAAGCTGGCGAGCCCGAACAGCACACTCTTGTCCCCATCATCCACGCGTGCCTTGTGCTTGTTGAGTGTCTCCTGCTTGGACAGGTTGCCCTGAATGAGCACCCGTCTGCGCCAGTCACGCTCCAGCCCGTCGAATACGTCCTGCATCTGTTTGCGTGAAGAGAACAGTACCAGCGTGCCGCGCGAGGCCTCCACCAGCTCCGGCAGATCCCGCACGATCGCCGCCGTGTGTGCAGTTGCATCACGCGGGTCGGCCCTGAGATCGGGCACCCTCAGCACGCCGGCGTCTGCGTGATGGAACGGGCTGGGCACCACCGCGGTAACAGCACAACGTGGCAGCCCGGCGCGCATGCGATAGCGATCGAAACTGTTCAATGCGGTGAGCGTCGCCGAGGTCACCAGCGCGCCATAGCAGACGTTCCACAGATTGCGGCGCAACGTTTCAGCCGCGAGGATCGGGCTGGCGTTGACCTCGATATCGAACAACGCGCCGCCTTCAGCCAGCGTCAGCCAGCGCGCCATCGGCGGACTGTCCTCAGGATCGTCGAGGGTGAAGGCCGTCCATAGCTCCCAGTTGCCCTGTGCGCGGGTTAGCAGACTGCCGAATAGCGGGTACCACTCTTCGGCCTGATGGCTGGCGATGCCGACAGCCGCTTCGCCATCCATCGCCTCCTTAAGCAATTCGGTCAGACGTGTGAACAGGTCGTTGAGCTTGGCGAAACCCTTTTTCAGCTCGATACCCAGCTCGATCAGATGCTCCGGCACCACGCCGCCGACAAAACGGTGCCGTGGCCTCTCACGCCCCTGCATGTCCTCGCCGGGTCGAAAGTCAGCCAGCTGTTCACAGGCGCTGAACATGAACTGCAGTTGGCTGCGCAAATCCCGGGCGATCTCCGGCACGGCTTCGATCAGCCGGCCGAGATCGCCCGGCAACGGATGCTGGGCGAGCAGCTTGGTCAGGTTTTTTTCGACCTGAGCAAGCCACTCGGCAGTGGAACGCAGGCGGGTGAAGTGGGCGAAATGCCCGATCGCCTTGTCTGGCAGATGATGGCCTTCATCAAAGACGTAGAGCGTGTCGCGCGGGTCGGGCAGCACCGCCCCGCCGCCCAACGCCAGGTCGGCAAGCACCATGTCGTGATTGGTGACAATGACGTCGACCTTGGTCATGCCTTCGCGCGCCTTGTAGAACGCGCACTGCTGGAAGTTGGGACAGCGGCGTCCGGTGCACTGGCTGTGATCGGTGGTCAGGCGCGCCCAGTCGGGGTCGGCCAGCTCTTCCGGCCAGCTGTCGCGATCACCATCCCAACGATGGCCCGCGAGCTTCTCGATCATGCTGCCGAACAGCTTCTCGCTGCGCTCATCGACATCAATGCGAAAGCCGTCTGCTTCGAACAACTGAGCGGTAGCGCTCTGTGCCTGGCCAAGCAGCGCGTCTAGCTTGGACAGGCACAGATAACGACCGCGCCCCTTGGCCAGGGCAAACGAAAAGCTCAAGCCGCTGTTGCGCATCAGGTCCGGCAAATCCTTGTGCACGATCTGTTCTTGCAAGGCGACCGTAGCCGTCGCGATCACCAGACGCTTGCCTGCCGCTTTGGCCGTCGGGATCGCAGCCAGGCTGTAAGCGACCGTCTTGCCGGTGCCGGTGCCGGCCTCGACCGCAACGATTGCAGGCTCCCCCTCTCGCCGCCCTTCGTCGTCGGCTTTGATTGCGCCCAGGACTTTCGCCACCTCGGCAATCATCAGACGCTGACCGTAGCGGGGCTTGAGACCTTTGGCGTCAAGGAACTGGGTATAGGCGCCCTGGATCTGGGACTTGAGTTCGGTGCTGAGCATGGGTGCGGAGGCTGTATATATTTTCAGTACTTCAGAAGGTTGGCTATGATAACGCGCGTTTCCTCAACCGCCACCGGAGATTTCCCATGACTGCATTCGCTGCGCCCTATTCACTTCACGTACTGGCTGCAGTGATATGGGTCGGGGGCATGTTTTTCGCCTGGATAGTGCTTCGCCCTGCTGCTGTTTCCGAGCTGCAGGCGCCGGAACGGCTAACGCTATGGGCCGAAGTGTTTCGCCGCTTCTTTCGATGGGTCTGGGTTTCGGTACTGATTCTGCCGATCACAGGTATCGGTATGTGGCACATGCGCTTCGACGGCCTGGATGCGGCACCCCGCTACGTCCACATCATGGCCGGGCTGTTTCTGGTGATGCTTGCGCTGTTTCTGCGCATCCAACTGCTGCAACTGCCGGAACTCAAGCGCGCTATCGCCGAGCAGAACTGGCCGGAAGGCGGCGCGGCGCTGGGGAAGATCCGTCGGCTGGTTGGCATCAACCTGTTGCTGGGGCTTGTGGTTGTGGCGCTCGCCAGCGCGCGGCCTTTGTTCTGACCGGGCGTATCGAACCGATTTCGGCATC
>NZ_JAMOIE010000010.1 GCF_024448935.1 Stutzerimonas stutzeri | reverse complement strand
ATGAAAAAGCCGGGCGAGATGCCCGGCTTTTTCATTGCGGTGTCGCTGCTTCAGGGGCGTGCTTCAACCTCGGCCTCTACACGACGGTTAATCGCGCGACCTTCAGCCGTCGAGTTGTCTGCAACCGGACGGGACTCGCCATAGCCAACCGCATCGACCCGGCTGCTTTCCAGACCGTACTGATTGACCAGGACGTCGCGCACGGCATTGGCGCGGCGCTCGGACAGGCGCTGGTTGTAGGCATCGGTACCCACCGAGTCGGTATGTCCTTCGACAACGGTCGAGGTTTGGCCATACTGCTTCATGAAGTCCGCCAGGTCGCGGATATCGGCCATGCTGTCCTGCTTGACTTCAGCGCGGTCGAAGTCGAACTTCACATCCAGCTCGACACGAACGGGCTCGGCCGCAGGCTCCGGCTCGGTGACCTGCGTCGGAGCCGGCGCAGGTTCAACCGTCTCGACAACGGCGACAGTCTCCTGCTCGGTACCATTGGCCCAGCAGTAGGCAGCAGCCACGCCGGCGCCAATCAAGGCGCCATAGCCCGTATAGGTACTGCTTTCTATCGCGCCCAGCGCGGCACCGGTTACGCCGCCAACAGCCGCACAACGGGGCCAATCCTGCTTCTGCACCCCTGCGCAGCCGGCCAGAAAGGTGGTCATCAAAATCACGGGTACTGCTGTCCGTAAGCTACTCATCGTTAAAGCCTCCTAATGTGGGATCGGCCAGAGCGTTATGCGCGATAGCATAAGCAGCTCCAGTTATATCGAGATTAGGACGGCAGGCACCGGCGCGCTAGTCTTTATACTTAGACAAACTGAGTGGATTGCAATTTTTGCGTTCCGCCACGCCTGATAGCGAGGAATCCCGGTTTGACAGCATCCCGCTCATCGCAGACGCCACAGCAAGCTCTGGCCGCCCTGTTGGAGCAACACCGCCCGGCGCGATTGCTTTACGTCGGCCGCAGCGAATTGCCCGCCCTCGGGGCGTTCAGCCGCAGTCACGGCAATAGTCGGATTGACCGCGCAGCAACCGGCCCACTTCCTGCAGACCTCGCCGCCCGCCGCTACGATCTGGCATTGGTCGCCGACTGCCTGGAACATCTTTCGAAGCGCGACGGCCTGCAGTTGCTCGGTGGCATTCGCAACCTCAATACCAACCGTATGGCGGTTTTGGTTGATCTGAACGCGTGCGACTGGCAGGCAACTGACTTCTTCTCCCTGGCACTACAAGTCAGCGCGCGTTTCGAACGAGGCGGCCAAACGGTGACCCTCTTCACCTACGACCTGCTTGATTACAAGCAGGTTCCAGATTGGCTCAACGCGAAGTTCTGGGCCAATCCGCAAATGTTCGGCAAATATTGGTGGTGACCGACGATGACTGAGGATCAACGGACAAATGCCAATTGCCCCTGTGGCAGCGGCGATCCTTACGGTGAATGTTGCGGTCGATATCACCAGGGTCTGTCGGCACCTAGCGCGGAACGATTGATGCGTTCGCGATACAGCGCCTATGTTGTCGGGGCCATCGATTACCTTCGGTCAACCACTCTGCCGGCGCAACAGCCAGCCCTGGACCTTCAGTCGATGAAGGAGTGGAGCGCCAATAGCACTTGGTTGGGCCTTGAGGTCGAGGAAAGTCAGGTGTTCGGCGGCCAACCGGAACATGCGCTGGTCAGCTTCACAGCCCGCTGGCACGACGGGACCGGAGAACATGCTCAACATGAGCGTTCGGCTTTTGTTCAGCACGCCGGATGCTGGTATTTCATCGACTCCTCCACACCCCTGAAGGCCGGCCGCAACGACCCCTGCCCATGCGGCAGCGGTCAGAAGTTCAAGAGGTGCTGTGCCAGCTACCTCTGAACACGTGGAAAAAAACCGGCTGGCGCCATGCGTAGCCGGTCCATTGGGTCGCAACGCCCGATCACTTCTCGACGAATGCACGCTCGATCAGGTAGTGGCCCGGGTCACCCATGCGCGGCGACGCCTTGAGGCCGAAGCCGTCCAGCACTTCGCTGGTTTCAGCCAACATGCTCGGGCTGCCACAGATCATCGCGCGGTCATCTTCAGGGTTGATCGGAGGTAGCCCGATATCCGCGAACAACTTGCCGCTGCGCATCAGGTCAGTCAGACGGCCCTGATTTTCGAACGGCTCGCGAGTGACGGTGGGGTAGTAGATCAGCTTTTCTTTCAGTGCTTCGCCGAAGAATTCGTTTTGGGGCAGATGCTCGGTGATGAATTCACGATAGGCGACTTCGTTAACGTAGCGAACGCCGTGCACCAGGATGACCTTCTCGAAGCGCTCATAGGTTTCCGGATCCTGAATCACGCTCATGAAGGGCGCCAGACCAGTCCCGGTGCTCAACAGGTAGAGATGCTTGGCAGGCAACAGATCGTCCAATACCAGCGTTCCGGTCGGCTTGCGACTGACCATCAGCGAGTCACCTTCCTTGAGGTGCTGCAGGCGAGACGTCAGCGGACCATCTGGAACCTTGATGCTGAAGAATTCGAGATGCTCCTCATAGTTGGGGCTGGCAATGCTGTAAGCGCGCATCAGGGGTCGCCCTTCGACTTCGAGGCCAATCATCACGAACTGGCCGTTTTCAAAGCGCAGACCCGGATTGCGGGTGGTTTTGAAACTGAACAGCGTGTCGTTCCAGTGATGCACACTGAGGACTCGCTCAACGTTCAGGTTGCTCATGTAGTGCTCCCCTTCTAGCGCGCGATGGCGCGTCAATATTGCCACCAGTTTACGGGTCAGACTAATATCCGCTAAACGAATATTAACGATATATGTTATCGGTTATATAGATATGCATTTCACGCTCCGTCAACTTCAAGTGTTCGTCGCATTCGCGCGGCACGAAAGTGTCTCGCGTGCGGCCGAAAGCCTCGCCCTATCCCAGTCTGCGACCAGCACTTCGCTGGCTGAGCTGGAACGCCAGTCGGGGTGCCAGCTGTTCGACCGTGCCGGCAAACGATTGTGGCTCAATGCATTGGGCCACCAGCTCTTACCGCAGGCAGTAGGCTTGCTCGATCAGGCTAAAGCCATCGAGGATCTACTGGCTGGCAAGACCGGCTTCGGCTCGCTCAGCGTGGGCGCCACCCTGACGATCGGCAACTACCTCGCCACCTTGCTGATCGGCAGTTTCATGCAACGTCACCCTGAATGCCGCGTGAAACTGCATGTTCAGAATACCGCTCATATTGTCCAGCAGGTTGCGCAACATGAACTTGATTTAGGTCTGATCGAAGGCGACTGTCAGCATCCGGAGATCGAGGTACTACCCTGGGTCGAGGACGAACTGGTGGTGTTTTGCGCCCCCCAGCATGCGTTGGCCGATCACACCACAGTGAGCCTGGATCAGCTCTCGCGCGAAGCCTGGATTCTCCGCGAACAGGGCTCCGGTACGCGCCTGACCTTCGACCATGCCATGCGCCATCACCCCGCCAAGCTGAATATACGGCTTGAGCTGGAGCATACCGAGGCGATCAAGCGAGCCGTAGAATCCGGGCTCGGGATTGGCTGCATTTCCAGGCTGGCGCTACGCGATGCATTCCGCCGCGGCAGTCTGGTCGCCCTCGAAACACCCGAACTGGATCTTGCCCGGCAGTTCTATTTCATCTGGCACTCGTTGAAATACCAGACCGCCGCGATGCGCGAATTCACCGAGCAGTGCCGCGCGCTGACAGCCGGCGTCCGTCGAAGTGATGAGATCGTAATGCCGGCGATTGCGTAAGGCGGAGAACCGAGATAGCGACGCATCGGCAGGCCAAAACGGATGTCAGCTGCTGGGAATTGAGCCCATCTGCTGCAGGAGCAGAGCTGCCTGGGTCCGGGTGCGAACGCCCAGCTTGCGGAAGATTGCGGTCACATGCGCCTTGATGGTCGCTTCGGAAACGCTGAGCTCATAGGCGATCTGTTTGTTCAACAAACCGTCGCACACCATGGTCAGCACGCGAAACTGCTGGGGCGTGAGGCTCGCGAGCCCTTCGCTGGCGGCCTTGGCTTCGGCGCTGACCTGCGCCACATCATCAATGTTGCCGGGCCACCAGACGTCACCGTCAAGCACGACCCGCACCGCCTGCTGGATGGTCTCGAGTGAACTGGACTTGGGGATGAAACCACTGGCACCAAACTCGCGCGAACGAGCGACAACCGCAGCGTCTTCCTGCGCGGAGATCATTACCACGGGCAGCTGCGGATACTGACCTCGCAGCAGCACCAGCCCGGAGAATCCATAAGCGCCCGGCATGTTCAAATCCAGCAAGACCAGATCCCAGTCCGAGGTACGGGTCAGTTGGGCTTCGAGTTCGGCAATGCTAGCCGCCTCGGAAAGCCGAACGTCATCGCCCAGGCCAAGCGTTAACGCTTGCTGCAGCGCACTGCGAAACAGGGGGTGATCATCGGCGATAAGGATTTCGTAAGCAGCCATGGCGGACCTATAGTTTTTATTGGCGCTTCACCAACCTGAGCCGGGTACTGACAATCAGGACGGCAAGAACCCGCAATATGCTCGAGGGTGACCGCGGTGATGATATCGCGCCACCACGGGAAATTCGATCATCGTTCCGCATTTAATCAGCTATTCGCCACGCTGGCCGGCGAAGCTGTGGCCAAGCGCATCGGTTTAATGCAAAGTTTGCGATTTTCCCGCACGAGTTCAAACATGCGCAAACAAGCCCTTCGCGCCGACTTTCTAATGCTCATCACGGCTATGATCTGGGGGAGCGCATTTGTCGCACAGCGGGTCGGCATGGATAACATCGGGCCTTTCCTGTTCACTGGATTGCGCTTCGCATTGGGTGCAATCGTGTTGCTTCCCTTGGTATTGCACCAGGGTCGAGGCGCCGCTCGCCACGAACCGTTCTTGCAGCGTGGTCTGCTGCTGGGTGGCCTCAGCATGGGCCTGGCCCTCACCCTAGGCATCAACCTGCAACAGGTTGGCCTGCTGTTCACCAGCGTGACCAATTCCGGTTTCATTACCGGGCTGTACGTTATCGTCGTGCCTCTGCTAGGGCTGGTAATAGGCCAGAAAACCGCTACCGGGACCTGGCTGGGCGCGGTGCTCGCGGTGGTTGGCATGGCTTTGCTCAGCATCGATGAGAACTTCCAGATCGCTTCCGGCGACTGGATACAGCTGGCCGGCGCCTTCGTCTGGGGCGTTCATGTATTGCTGGTGAGCTTTTTCGTTGGTCGCCACGATGCCATCCGCCTGGCCTTTCTGCAGTTCGTGACCTGTGCGGTCGTCAGCCTTGTTTTGGCGGCAATCTTCGAGCAAGCCAGCCTGGACAGCATCTGGCTCGCCGCACCCGCGCTGATCTACGGCGGAATGTTTGCAGTCGGCGTGGGCTATACCTTGCAAGTCGTCGCACAGAAACATGCAATTGCCTCGCACGCAGCCATCATCCTGTCGCTCGAAGCGGTGTTCGCCGCGCTTGCTGGCGCCTTGCTGCTTGATGAAAGCCTCAGCGTACGGGGCTATTTCGGCTGTGCATTGATGTTTGTCGGCATGCTCGCCGCACAACTCTGGCCGCGCAAGGACCTACCGCTGGTGGCAGCCAGCGAGATTCCACAGGTGGCGCGGCACTGATTGCCCCATCCTGTTCAGCGCTGACCCAGGGCGGCCAGCGCTTTATGGGTTTCATCATCGGGGTCTGGCGTACGGTGGTATTTGGCCCCCAGATAATGGTCGGTGAATGCATCGAGCCAGGTATCCAGCGCTGCCGCGCCCTGCTCATCTCCAGCTAAGCCAAGGCACAACGCGGCGACTTCTGCAGTGCAGAGATGTTCACTGCGCGTCGAACGGCGCAGGCGGTAGCGTGACAGCACCTCGGCTTGCAGGCTCAGCACCGGCAGATGATTCAGGTAGGGACTTTTGCGAAACATCTTGCGCGCCTCGCTCCAGGTTGCATCCAGCAGAATGAACAGCGGACGCTTTCCTGGCGCGGCCTTCACCTCCGAGACCACCCGATCAGGTACCGCATACTCGCCCGGAAAGACCACCACCGGCTGATATCGGGAATCGGCGAGCAGTTCCAGCAAACCAGGCTCCACAGCGGTCCGCTGCCACGTGAAGGCATGGGTATCGGCCACGATATCTGCAATCAGCCAGCCGGTATTGCTCGGCTTCAGCGGCTCGATATCGTGCATGATCAGGCACACCGCGCTGTTGGTCGTTACGGCTGGCAGCCAGTCACACAGGCAATGACTCGCGGCCACACGGCAGCGAGCACACCGGGGCGTACGCGAGCCACGAGCGATGAACGGCTTGGCGCTACGCGCCAGGCGCGCGTCGCGAAGACGGACTACGGCATGAGACATGGAAATTCGATCAATCAAGGCGGAGCGGCAGTTTACCAGCCCGCCCCGAAACCATGGCAGATCTGAACCGTGGGGGCGAGCACCGGTCGAACGACGGCAGTCATCAGGAGATCACCATGCGCCATCTGACCCCACTATTAATATTAACGCTCTGCCTCGCCCTGCCCTTCGCCCATGCCGCGAATGCACAGGACCCAGCACTGGGCCAGTTACTTGAAAAAGTCGCCCGCGAGAGCAGCGTAGGCACGCCGCGCGCGATCAACTCCGACCTGCTCGACGAGGGGTACAGCGTAGAGGGAAATGAACTGGTCAACCATCTGAGCGTGCAGCCACGCCATGCCGCTCAGATGCGAGACAACCCCAAGCAGGTCCGTACCCAGCTGGCAGCCAGCGTGTGCAACAACGAGGGCCTGCGTCAGTTGATGAGTCAGGGCGCGGTATTGCGCTTCGAGTTCAGTGAATACCAGAGCAAGAAGCCGATCACCACCGAACGCTATCGCTCCAGCGATTGCTAAGGCGATCCGCGCCCGGGGGCAGCACCGGCGCCGCCCGTGACAGAGGCCCCGCTAACACAGCACGCGTGGATGCCAGGCAGCGGCATATGGGCATATGGGCATATGGGCATATTGCAGCTCGGCGAACTCGAAAGGTCTATACCCGGTTTGCCAGGTAGCGAACTCCGGCTGGATCTCCGCATGATGATCCAGCTCGACACGACTGGGCAGTAGCTGATTCATGAAGCACTCCGTTGGTGGCGTTGGCGATAGCCTAGTCAGCGTCCGGGCGCTCTCTCTGATATGCATCAAGATGAGCCGCCGGTATGGCGGGCATGCTTGGCGCAACCGTACAGACAGGAGCTTCTCATGGCTTTGCTCAGCTTTCTTGGCGCCATCCAACAGGTCACCGGATCCTGCTACCTGATCGAAACCCATGAAGGCATTCGCGTGCTTCTCGACTGCGGCATGCGCCAAGGGCGCCGCGAAGAAGAAGCAGGCAACCGAGCGGGTTTCAGCTTCGACCCTCAAACCCTGGACGCCGTGGTGCTGTCGCACGCGCACATCGATCATAGCGGCTTGCTACCGAAGCTAGTGGCAGCAGGATTCAAAGGGCCAATCCATGTCACCGAAGCGACCGGCAAGCTGGTCGAGCTGATGCTGCTCGACTCTGCGAACATTCAGGAAAAGGACGCCGAGTGGGAAAACCGGTGGCGGGCGCGTTTGGGCAAGCCAGCCATCAAGCCCCTCTACACCCGGGTCGACACCGAACGCATGCTGGCGCAACGTCAGCCTCATGCCTATGGCGAAGCCTTCGAAGCAGCACCCGGGGTTTTTGTGAACTTCTTCGATGCGGGGCACATCCTGGGGTCAGCCATCGTTCAGGTCGACGTTACAGATTTCGGCTCCACCCGCCGCCTGGTCTTTTCCGGCGACCTGGGCAATGCCTGTTCACCACTGATGCATGCACCGACGCCATTGAGCGACGCCGACGTGGTGCTGATGGAATCTACCTATGGCGATCGCGACCACCGGGATCATCAGGCGACCATCGAGGAGCTGGCCGAGATCCTTCAGCAGGCCCAGCGCGACGGTGGAAACGTACTCATGCCGTCTTTCGCGGTCGGCCGCACGCAAGACCTGATCTATTACCTGGGCCTCCTCTACCACCAAGGCCGTGTACCTCAGCAAGTGGTCTTTCTGGACAGCCCGATGGCCCTTGGCGCGAACGCGATTTACTCACTGTTCCAAGAGCAACTGGATATACAGCCCGGCATACCTGGCGACGACAACCGGCAGCGTATCGAAACATGGCTGCCGATATTCAGGGCGACGCCGACAACCGAAGAGTCGATGGCCATCAACCGTTTCAAAAGCGGCGCGATCATCATCGCGGGCAGCGGCATGTGCAATGGCGGGCGCATTCTTCATCACTTCAAGCACAACCTCTGGCGTGAAGAATGCCACTTGATCATCTCAGGCTTCCAGGCGAGCGGCACACTCGGTCGCGCCATCGTCGATGGAGCCAAGACCGTCAAGCTGATGCACCAGCGCATAGCGGTTAAAGCTCAGGTTCATACTTTGGGCGGTTTCTCAGCGCATGCCGGGCAATCACAGCTGATTGAATGGGCGAGCCACTTCAAGACGCGTCCGGAGCTCTATCTGGTGCATGGGGAGCTGGACAAGATGCGTGCCTTGCAGGAGGCACTGGGTGATCGTCTCGACTGGCACGCCAACATTCCGGAACCAGGCGACCGCATCGCCCTCTGATGACCGGGCACAGCCGCAGCTCAACCCTGCGGCTCACGCAAAAAACTGCACGTATGATGATGGTCTTTGCTCACTGAGCTTAGGGGCCCAGCATTGGCGCCTTCACGCTGGGCTATTGTTAGGCATAGAACCATTGGCCCCCGCACGCCGCACGCCAGGCGTCACCCGGGCCAAATCCTGGCGCTCGTTTGCACACATGCGCACAGGGGAGGGGCCGCCCTCGCGCATGGCGGCTGAGCAGCACCGAAGCTTTCCAAGGGAGACCTCGTATGCCTTTCGAATCGGATGATTACCTGTCGCGGCATTTCAAAACCAGTGGCGCCGAACTGTCGAGGAAAATCGATGAACTGGTTGCCTTGGTAGTCCCATCCAGCAGCCAGAACCTGCCGCTGTATCGGGAAATGCTGGTCACCGTCATGCGCATGGCACAAGCCGATCGAAGCCGTTGGGATGCCAAGATTCTGCTTCAGACCATGCGCGAAATGGAGCATGCCTTCGGCCGCCTGGACCCGTTCAAGCGTCGCCGCAAGGTGACCGTTTTCGGCTCTGCGCGCACCCCCGTCGAGCATCCGCTGTACGCACTTGCCCGGGGGCTCGGCGAGACGCTTGCACGCTACGAGTTGATGGTTATTACCGGCGCCGGCGGCGGCATCATGGCGGCTGCCCATGAAGGCGCAGGCATGGATAACAGCCTCGGCCTTAACATCACCCTGCCCTTTGAGCAGCATCCCAACCCGACGGTAGATGGCACCGACCGTCTGCTGTCCTTTCACTTCTTCTTCGTGCGCAAGCTCTTCTTTATCAAGGAGGCGGATGCGTTGGTACTGTGTCCCGGTGGTTTCGGCACGCTGGACGAGACCCTCGAAGTGCTTACCCTGGTCCAGACGGGCAAGAGCCCGCTGGTACCAATCGTCCTGCTGGATGAACCCGGCGGCACGTTCTGGAAAGATGCGCTGGATTTTATGCACCGGCAGCTTGAGGGCAATCGTTACATTCTGCCGACCGACATGCGATTAATGCGCCTCGTGGACAATGCCGAAGACGCTGCCGAAGAGATCGACCACTTCTACAGCAACTTCCACTCGAGCCGATGGTTGCAGGATCGCTTCGTCATGCGCATGAATCATGTGCTGAACGATGCCGCGATGGCCTACATGAACGAACATTTCGCCGACCTCTGTCTCAAAGGCCGCTTCGAGCAGCAAGCGTGCTGTGAAATGGAGCTGGACGAGCCGGAACTGCAGCCGTTACCCAGGCTCAGCTTTGTCTTTAACGGCCGGGACCACGGCCGGCTACGGGAACTGACCGACTTCATCAATGCGAGGGAACACTGGGCTTCGCCATTGGGTGCCGAAGATTGAAACGGGGCGAAAACAAGGTTTGCAAACGGACGAGGCCGAAAAGGGGGAAACAGTATTGAACCCGGGTCAGTCGAGCGAAGCGCCGCGCAGCAGGCGCCCGATCAAGTCCGGCGGATAGCCACGGTAGCTGAGAAACCGGCCCTGACGAGCCCGTTCCCGCTGATCGCCCGGCAACTCACCGAACTTGCGCAACCAGACTTCGTGCAGTTGCGCATTCCAATCGAAGCCACTGTCGCGTAATGCCTGCTCGATATCCTCTCGAGCCAGCCCTCGCTGGGTCAGCTCTTCTCGTATGCGCAACGGACCGTACCCGGCGCCGGCTCGCATGCGCACGAAACTCTCCAGGTATCGAGCCTCGCTAAGCAATCCCTCATCGGCCAACCTGTCCAGCGCAGGTTCGATGAGCTCAACTGGCGCGCCGCGTGAACGCAATTTGCGACTCAGCTCGATACGCCCATGCTCGCGCCGGGCCAGGAGATCCATGGCAGCCCGCCGCACTGCGGCAGGGCTGTCGAGCACGACCGGCATGCCGCTTAGAGGTCAGCTTCGGCCAGGTCTTCAACGACCGGATTGGCCTTGGTGTTCGGCGAAACCACTAGCAACTTGTCGCGAATCTGCTGTTCGATTTCGCGACCGATCTCTTGGTTCTCTTCCAGGTACTTGGCAGCGTTGGCCTTGCCCTGACCGATCTTGTTGCCCTTGTAGGCGTACCAAGCACCGGACTTCTCGACCAGCCCCTGCTGAACGCCGAGATCGATGACCTCGCCGTTGCGGTAGATACCCTTGCCATAAAGGATCTGGAACTCGGCCTGGCGGAACGGCGGTGCCACCTTGTTTTTGACGACCTTGACCCGCGTTTCGCTGCCGACCACTTCGTCGCCTTCCTTCACCGCGCCCGTACGGCGGATGTCGAGACGAACCGATGCATAGAACTTCAGTGCGTTACCGCCGGTGGTGGTTTCCGGGCTGCCGAACATCACGCCGATCTTCATGCGGATCTGGTTGATGAAGATAACCAGGCAGTTGGCGTTCTTGATGTTACCGGTGATCTTGCGCAGCGCCTGAGACATCAGACGTGCTTGCAGGCCGACGTGGGTATCGCCCATTTCGCCTTCGATTTCGGCCTTGGGCACCAGCGCGGCCACGGAGTCGACGATGATTACGTCGACTGCGTTGGAGCGCACCAGCATGTCGGTGATTTCCAGCGCCTGCTCACCGGTATCCGGCTGGGAAACCAGCAGGTCGTCGACATTGACGCCAAGCTTGCCAGCGTAATCGGGATCCAGCGCGTGCTCAGCGTCTACGAAGGCGCAGGTGGCGCCCATCTTTTGTGCTTCTGCGATAACCGACAGGGTAAGCGTGGTCTTACCCGAAGATTCCGGGCCATAGATCTCAACGATCCGCCCTTTTGGCAGGCCACCTATGCCTAGCGCGATATCCAGGCCCAACGAGCCGGTGGAAATGGAAGGTATCGCCTGACGATCATGATCGCCCATGCGCATGACCGCGCCTTTACCGAACTGCTTTTCGATCTGGCCCAAGGCAGCAGCCAAGGCGCGCTTCTTGTTCTCGTCCATTACAATCCTCACTTGATCAAGAGGGCCAGCGGCCACAACAACTGTATAAGCGAACAGTATTAGAGCATAGGCAAAAACGAGCGCCTAGCCCCCAATCGGATTTTCTCCAGCCACAAGACGGATCAATCCGACGAGCGCCGCCTTCACACTCTGTTCACGAACGGCCTGCCGGTCGCCGTCGAACTGAAAACGTCTTGAGTACCGTTCACCGTCACAGGCCCAGGCCAGCCACACCGTCCCGACCGGCTTTTCTGGCGAACCGCCGCCCGGCCCCGCTACGCCGCTGACGGCCACAGCGTAACGCGCCCCGCTGGCAGCCTGGGCCCCGCGGGTCATCGCTTCGACGACCTCACGGCTCACTGCCCCCACTTCGGAAAACAGATGTTCCGGCACGCGCAGCTGACAGGATTTCTGACGATTGGAATAGGTGACGAAGCCCGCCTCGAACCAGGCCGAGCTGCCGGCAACGCGGGTAATGGCCTCGGCAATGCCTCCCCCAGTGCAGGACTCGGCTGTGGTCACTTGCGCCGACTTTTGCTGGAGCGCATGACCCAGCTGGGCCGCGAGTTCGGTCAAGGTGGACATGAAGGCTCCTGATGCCGATATCAAAGGCTACCTTAGCAGCGCACGCTCTGACGGTCAGCCACGCGATGCCAAACGCCCTCCGCTGCGGCCCTCACCGGACAGTCCAGTGGCGCTGCATTTCGAGAAACAGAAACGAGGCGGTCCAGGTGATCAATACCAATCCCGTCAGTGCCTCGATGCCCGTCAGGAATCGAATGGCGCCGACGGGATGGATGTCGCCAAAGCCAACGGTGGTAAAGGTCGTGAAAGAGAAATAGGCACAGTCCAGCAGGCTGCCGCTGAACTCGCCAGCCAGCGTCCCCCAGCCGGGCGAGTGATGCATGAGATAGTAGGCACAGGCAAACACCCAGACCTCTACCGCATGTGCCGTCAACGCACCGAACACGCCAAACAAGATGCCTACGCGATGATGGAAATGTGGGCTCGGCCTGCTTACAGACAGACGCGACAGAAACTCGTAGTGAACCGCCACGACCACCGCGACGACGATTACGTTGACCGGCGTAACGAGCAGCAGATTCGATGCGTTCGACGCCTGTTCTAATGCAGACATAGCAATCCCAAACATTCAAACCGAAGCGTGGCATCCCAGGTATCGGCTCGGCAGGTTGCCCCATCGCACCTGGTACGGGCCATGATAACCTTCCCGGCTTATTTCATCCTGCGCACAGTGTCAGCAACGGCCGTTACCTAAACGGGACCCAGCCGCGCCTGCACTGTTACCTGCACATCGCACCAAGTCGAGCTATATGTCACAAGACCTGTCCCATCACACGCCCATGATGCAGCAGTACTGGAAGCTCAAACGCGAGCATCCTGACCAATTGATGTTCTACCGCATGGGCGACTTTTACGAGCTGTTCTACGACGATGCCAAGAAAGCGGCCAAGCTGCTGGACATCACCCTGACCGCGCGCGGTCAGTCCGGTGGCAACGCGATACCCATGGCGGGCATCCCGTTTCACTCCGCCGAGGGCTATCTCAGCCGGCTGGTGAAGCTTGGCGAGTCCGTAGTGATCTGCGAACAGATCGGCGACCCGGCAATCAGCAAGGGCCCGGTGGAGCGTCAGGTGGTGCGAATCATCACCCCCGGCACGGTGAGCGATGAAGCCCTGCTCGACGAGCACCGGGATAATCTCCTGGCGGCGGTAGTGGGCGACGAGAAGTTGTTCGGCCTGTCGGTACTGGACATCACCAGCGGCCGATTCAGCGTGCAGGAGTTTGCCGGCTGGGAAACGCTGCTGGCTGAGCTAGAACGCCTGAACCCGGCTGAGCTGATGATCCCGGACGACTGGCCAGCCAATTTGCCAATCGAGAAGCGCCGCGGCGTACGCCGGCGAGCACCTTGGGATTTCGACCGCGACAGTGGCTTCAAAGGCCTCTGCCAACAGTTCGGGACTCAGGATCTGAAAGGTTTTGGGTGCGAGCGGTTGGCCCTCGCTATCGGCGCCGCCGGCTGCCTCCTGACCTACGCCAAGGAAACCCAGCGTACTGCATTGCATCATCTGCGCAGCCTTCGCCACGAGCGTCTCGCCGAGACGGTCATCCTCGACGGCGCGACCCGGCGCAATCTGGAGCTGGACATTAATCTCGGCGGTGGGCGCGAGAATACCCTGCAATCGGTGGTCGATCGTTGCCAGACCGCCATGGGCAGCCGCCTGCTCAGCCGCTGGCTGAATCGCCCATTGCGTGATCGAAGCGTGCTGGAAGCCCGCCAGGACTCGATCACCTGCCTGCTCGAGCATTACCGCTTCGAGCAGATCCAGCCACAGCTGAAGGAGATCGGTGACCTCGAGCGCATCCTGGCGAGAATCGGCCTGCGCAACGCCCGCCCCCGCGACCTGGCGCGCCTGCGCGACGCACTCGCCGCTCTGCCCCAGCTGCAGGACGCCATGCAGGAACTGGTCGCGCCGCACCTGACCGAGCTGGCAGTCACCATCCGGACCTACCCCGAACTGGCGGCGCTACTGGCTAAAGCCATCATCGACAATCCGCCGGCGGTGATCCGCGAAGGCGGCGTGCTGAAAACCGGCTACGACGCCGAACTGGACGAGCTGCAGTCCCTCTCCGAGAACGCCGGCCAGTACCTGATGGATCTGGAAACCCGCGAGAAAGCACGCACCGGACTGGCCAACCTCAAGGTCGGCTACAACCGGGTACACGGCTACTTCATCGAGCTGCCCAGCAAACAGGCGGAATCTGCGCCGGCCGACTACATCCGCAGGCAAACGCTAAAGGGCGCCGAGCGTTTCATCACGCCGGAGCTCAAAGAGTTCGAAGACAAGGCGCTATCTGCCAAGAGCCGAGCACTGGCGCGTGAAAAGCAGCTCTATGAAGAACTGCTGGAGTTGCTCATCGGTCATCTTGCACCGCTGCAGGATAGCGCCGCGGCGCTGGCCGAACTCGACGTACTCAGCAACCTGGCCGAACGCGCCCTGACGCTCGATCTCAACCGCCCGCGTTTCGTCGAGCATCCCTGCCTGCACATCGAACAAGGCCGCCATCCTGTGGTTGAACAGGTGCTGCAGACGCCCTTCGTCGCCAACGACCTCAACCTTGATGACGAAACCCGCATGCTGGTGATAACCGGGCCGAACATGGGCGGCAAGTCGACTTACATGCGCCAAACGGCGTTGATCGTACTGCTGGCGCAAATCGGCAGTTTCGTGCCGGCCAAAGCCTGCGAGCTGTCGCTGGTCGACCGCATATTCACCCGCATCGGCTCGTCGGACGATCTGGCCGGTGGCCGCTCGACCTTCATGGTCGAAATGAGCGAGACGGCCAACATCCTGCACAACGCCAGCGACCGCAGCCTGGTGCTGATGGACGAAGTCGGTCGCGGCACCAGTACCTTCGATGGCTTGTCACTGGCCTGGGCAGCGGCCGAACACCTGGCCAAGCTGCGCGCCTATACCCTTTTCGCGACGCACTACTTCGAACTCACCGTACTGCCGGAAAGCCAGCCGGTGGTGGCCAACGTGCACCTGTCGGCCACCGAGCACAACGAACGCATCGTCTTCCTTCACCATGTCCTGCCGGGACCGGCGAGCCAGAGTTATGGCTTGGCCGTGGCACAGTTGGCCGGAGTGCCCGGCGAAGTGATCCAGCGCGCACGCGACCATCTGTCGCGGCTGGAAACCACCAGCCTGCCCCACGAAACGCCCAAGACAACGCCGGGCCAGCCTGCGCCACCTCAGCAGAACGATCTGTTTGCAAGCCTGCCACACCCGGTAGTCGAAGAGCTGGGTCGGATCAATCCCGATGATATGAGCCCGCGCCAGGCGCTGGACCTGCTATACAACTTGAAAGCGCGTGTCTGATGGCTATGAAAAAGCTGCTAGAATCGCGCGCATTTTTTGGATATAGGCGGCATTTGCCTGGTGCCGCCCTAGTCCTGCCGAACGGGGGCGTCATTGCAACGCCACCTGACACGCCCAAGGAGATAGCTGGAAATGACCTTCGTCGTCACCGACAACTGCATCAAGTGCAAATACACCGACTGTGTGGAAGTCTGCCCGGTCGACTGCTTCTACGAAGGCCCGAACTTTCTGGTCATTCATCCGGACGAGTGCATCGACTGCGCGCTCTGCGAGCCGGAGTGCCCCGCCCAGGCGATCTTCTCCGAAGATGAAGTACCAGACGAGCAGCAGGAGTACATCCAGCTGAACGCCGACCTGGCGGAAGTCTGGCCGAACATCACAGAGAAAAAGGACCCGCTGCCCGATGCCGAAGAGTGGGACGGCGTAAAGGACAAGCTGCAGTATCTGGAGCGCTAAGCGCCAAAACATCGGTGAGGAATTACTCCCTCAGTCCTCTCACACCACCGTACATGCGGTTCCGCATACCGCGGTTCAACTGATACGCTGGAGTCCCTGCACGGTGCTGCGCAGAGAGACCAGCCCCAATTTTGCAAAGTACAACGCTGGCACTGCCTGGTTGATGTGCTTGGATGCCGAGTTCCACCAAGGCCCTCGCGCTTGACTGCTACGCCCGATCAGGCCTGCCAAGCGAGATGATTCGTTCGCGGGTCTTCAGGGTTTTTCACTGTCGCCAGAGCAGGCCACGTAGTTTTCGACGCAGCCACCCATCGGGTTCGTCCAGCGTTCGCATATCAGCGGTCAACCGGAAGGCTTGCCGGGAATCAGCAAGCGCGGCGAGAGTTACGTACCTGCGCAAGCTGCTCGTTCACGGAGCACGAGCCGTGAGCCGTGCTATGTCATGCATGTTGGTGGCAAAGACGACGGGCTTAGTCATTGGCTCGAAGGCCTGGCAGCCCGGAAGCATGTCAATGTGGCAACGGTGGCGCTTCTTGTTCGGCTAGGCGCCCCGTCGAGCCAGCGATTTGCCTCGGGATTCCTTCAGACTCGCAGTCACCCGCGAAACCCTTGCCCCTGGCTAACACTGCCCCTTGCCGTGTGTGTAGAGGACTTTCACCTCCAAGTCACCAGCTTGACCACCACAGCCAAGTCAGTTGCGCTTGCGCGCAACGCGCCATGCCAGGCGCACCAAAAAAAAGGGGCGGGGGTTAGCCCCCGCCCGCCTCCTTCCCTGCTTCCCTTTTTTCCTACTCCATCGTCCTGATGAAACCGCCTCCGGCGGCTGATCCTGCCCGACATCCTTGCCGGCTGTGCTTGTCCCTGAGCACAGTTGCGATATTAGAGATTTGAGCGATAACGGCAATTCTGAAAAATGCATGATGGCAACGGAGCCACTATCCTTAAAAATAAATATTTCCACATTACAACAACGACTTAAGCATCTATTTTTCTCGGAATGGCGATCCACCCGGTCACGGCTACTAGCTTTGCTTACACACTCTGTAAGCAAATGCTTACACGAGGGATCGTCTAGACAGAAGTCATAAGAATCGAGAGTTAAGCCCGCTTTTCCAACCGACAGCCGCTAAGCTGCAGTGCAGCCGGCATGACGGATGGAATCGTGCCCCTACCGCGCAGGTAAGGGGCAATGGGACCTAGCGGAACAGCGATTCACTGGAAAGACCGTTACGCTCCAGAATCTCACGGAGGCGTTTGAGCGCTTCGACCTGGATCTGCCGAACCCGCTCCCGGGTCAAGCCAATCTCCTGGCCGACCTCTTCTAAAGTGCAGCTTTCATGGCCGCGCAGACCGAAGCGTCGGATAACCACTTCCCGCTGTTTTTCAGTCAGGTCGGACAGCCACTGATCGATGCTCTCGGACAGATCGTCGTCAAGCAAAAGCTCGCACGGATCACTCGGTCGGTCATCGGTCAGGGTATCGAGCAAGGTCTTGTCGGTGTCCGGCCCCAGGGAAACGTCAACCGAGGTCACACGCTCGTTCAGCCCCAGCATCCGTTTGACTTCAGCAACCGGTTTTTCAAGCAGCCTGGCGATTTCCTCGGGGCTGGGCTCATGGTCGAGCTTCTGCGTCAGCTCGCGCGCTGCCCGCAGGTAGACGTTCAGCTCCTTGACCACATGAATCGGCAGACGAATGGTCCGAGTCTGATTCATGATCGCCCGCTCGATGGTCTGCCTGATCCACCAGGTTGCATAGGTCGAGAAGCGGAAACCACGCTCAGGGTCGAATTTCTCGACCGCACGAATCAGGCCGAGATTTCCTTCTTCCACCAGATCCAGCAGCGACAAACCTCGGTTGACATAGCGCCGAGCGATTTTCACGACTAGCCGCAGATTGCTTTCGATCATGCGCTTGCGCCCCGCCGGATCGCCCTTCTGCGCGAGACGCGCGAAGTGCACTTCCTGTTCGGGTGTCAGCAGAGGGGAAAAACCGATTTCGTTGAGGTAGAGCTGGGTGGCGTCGAGCGCGCGGGTGTAATCGATGAATTTGTGTTGCTTGACCGTTGCGGTCTTGGACTTGGTGCCAACTGAATCGACGCGGGAGATCTCGCCAATCGGATCTGTGCCCGCCGACGATTCCATGAGTAGAACGGCATCGTCTACGTCAAACTCCGGCACTTCTTTTTTGAGAGCCATTATTGTTTTCCCGTTCTGAGTTCGACAACAGGCTTGGGCGGCACGCGTTCCCTGGCATCGCTCAAGCCCCTCCTAGCGCCAGAACAGGCAGCATCAAATCATCGCTTTGGCAGATATTGCAGCGGATCTACAGGTTTGCCTTGGCGGCGAATCTCGAAGTGCAGCTTCACCCGGTCGGTTCCAGTCGATCCCATCTCGGCAATAGTTTGCCCAGCTTTGACTTGTTGACCCTCCTGAACCAGCAGCCTGCGGTTGTGGCCGTAGGCACTTACATAGGTATCGCTGTGCTTGATGATCACAAGTTCGCCGTAACCCCGTAAACCACTGCCGGCGTACACAACAGCCCCATCAGAAGCAGCTAAAACAGGCTGTCCTAATTCCCCGCCGATATCAATGCCTTTATTCAAACTTCCGTTTGAGGAGAAACGGCCGATAACCGTGCCGCCTGCAGGCCAGGCCCAGCCGCTTGCGGAGCGGGTAACCGGCTTGATCGGCGTGTTCGGCGCAGCAGGCTTGGGCACCGCTACGCTGGGTTGCGTCAAAGGCGGCGGCGTCGGCACCGGATTCGTCACGATGGGCGGCGTGCTGGGCGCAGACGCAGCGGGGGCGGTTACCGGACGAGTGGCAACGGCACGGGGCCCCTGACCACTGAAGCGAATCGTCTGGCCCGGGTAGATCACATGCGGTGGACGGATATTGTTGACCCGTGCCAGATCGCGCCAGTCCCAGCCAAATCGGAAAGCGATCGACCAGAGCGTGTCGCCGCGCTGAACGGTGTAGTGCCCACTGGTTACACGGTCCCGGTTGTTACGATCGACGACACTCACACCGCCTGACGGCGAACTGGCGCACCCGACCAGTAACGAACCCGCCAACAAGGCGACAAGCGCGCAACGGACTGATGAACTGCGCATCCACCGCGTACTGGCTGTGAGCTTCAATACCCGCTCCCTATGATCGACAAGTCGGTTCAGACGCTTCGTGCGACTGGCTGGTGGCGCCCGGCAAACCACTCCAGCCCAAGCACCAGCGCGATACCGGCAACCGCCAGAAGGATCGCCAGCAGCAGTTGCGGATCCTGCCCGGTGAGATCGCCATAAGCGCCCGGCAGCAGGTTTTGCTCTAGTAGCGGCACGGGCTCACCGTGCGAGTTGGTGCGCCAGGTCAGCGTCTCTTTCCAGGGCCATACCTTGTTCAGCGAGCCGAGCATCAGCCCGGTTAGAAATGCCAGGGTAAGGTCGCGCCAACGCCGCAGAACCCAACTCAACACACGCGCAAAGCTTAACAAACCGACCAGACAACCGGCGGCAAAGGTCAGCATGACGCCCAGATCCATGGCTTTAACCGCGCCCAGGATTACGGGATACAGGCCGAGAAGAACCAGAATGAAGCTGCCGGATATACCCGGCAGGATCATGGCACAGATCGCGATGGCGCCAGCGAAGAACAGGCTGGCGCTGCTGGTGCTCCACTGCAGTGGCGACGCGACCGTAACCCAGTAGGCAAAGCCGATACCCAGGCACAGGCTGATCAATCGTGACAGCTTGCGCCGCCGGATTTCCTTGCCGACCACATGCACGGAGACCAG
Source organism: Stutzerimonas stutzeri (assembly GCF_024448935.1). Taxonomy (GTDB): domain Bacteria; phylum Pseudomonadota; class Gammaproteobacteria; order Pseudomonadales; family Pseudomonadaceae; genus Stutzerimonas; species Stutzerimonas stutzeri_AO. The sequence goes on along the minus strand of NZ_JAMOIE010000010.1, from coordinate 64,142 downwards.
GATCAGCCCAAAGAAGAACGACCACACCGGAATCGGATGCTGCTCGAGGAGGTAGGTGATCAGTTTAGCCAGGCTGAGCACGCTGGTCAGAATCCCGGCGAACAATACCAGGAGAAAGCTGGCGTTGGCGGTGCGCCATGCTTCGGCGATGCGCCCTTTCAACAGTGCCGGAATGGCGTTCGGCACTGCGCCGATGGAGCGCAGCAATTCATCATAGATTCCGGTTATGAATGCGACGGTACCACCCGAGACGCCAGGCACCACATCCGCAGCCCCCATCGCCATGCCCTTGGCGTACAACAGCAACGCGTTTTTCATGCTTCCATCCGCCGTGATCAAACTACAGGTCCATTGAGCAGCGGCACGAAGCGCACGGTATCCAGCAGATGGCGGGAAAAACCGTCTTCCTCTCGAATGATCAGCATTAATTGCTGGACTTCACCAACCCCGACCGGGATCACCAGCCGCCCGCCGGGAGCCAGTTGGTCGAGCAGAGCCTGGGGCACGTCGGCTGCCGCCGCGGTAACGATGATGCCGTTGTAAGGGGCCAGCGCAGGCCAGCCCTCCCAACCATCACCCCAGCGAAAGACCACGTTACGCAACCTGAGTTCGACCAGGCGTTCTTTTGCGCGGTCTTGCAGCGCCTGGATTCGCTCTACCGAGAACACCCGCTCGACCAGCTGTGCCAGTACAGCCGTTTGATAGCCGGAACCGGTGCCAATCTCCAAGACCTTGTCAAGCGGGCCGTCAGCGAGCAACAGCTCGCTCATGCGCGCCACCATGAAGGGTTGCGAGATGGTCTGGTTGTGGCCGATGGGCAGCGCGGTGTCTTCATAGGCGCGATGAGACAATGCCTCATCGACGAACAGGTGGCGGGGCGTGCGGCGAATCACCTCGAGCACGCGAGGGTCTGAAAGCCCTTCTTCGTATAGCCGCTGGATCAGCCGGTCCCGGGTGCGTTGTGAGGTCATCCCGGTACCATGGCGCAGCAGGTCATCGGATCCGCGGTTCACAGCACGCCCTCCAGCCAACTGTCGAGGCCCTCGAAGGCCTCATGAAAGGTTCGGTCCAGCTGCAATGGTGTAATCGAGACGTAGCCCTGCATGACCGAATGAAAATCGGTGCCTGGGCCGCCATCTTCAACGTCGCCGGCCACCGAGATCCAGTAACCGTCCTTGCCACGCGGATTCGCCTGCTTTACTGGCGGCTTGGCCCTGCTGCGATGGCCCAGGCGGGTCAGCTGGATGCCGCGAATGTGGTCCAGCGGCAGGTTTGGAATATTGACGCTCAATACAGTACGCGGCGGAAGCTCAAGCGACGCCTGATGCTCAACCAGCTTACGCGCGACATGGGCCGCAGTCGGCAGGTTATCGGTCAGCCGCGACACCAGGGAAAAAGCGAAGGCCGGCCTGCCGGTGAACCGGCCTTCGATCGCTGCGGCGACGGTACCGGAGTACAACACGTCGTCGCCGAGGTTGGCGCCCAGATTAATACCGGAAACCACCATGTCAGGCGCGTCTTCAAGCAAGCCGTTGATGCCTAGGTGGACGCAATCCGTAGGCGTGCCGTTCACGCCGATAAAACCATTCGGCATGGTCGTGGGATGAAGCGGGCGATCCAGGGTCAGCGCACTGCTGGCGCCGCTCATGTCTTGAATGGGGGCCACTACCCTGCACTCGGCAAAATCCGCCAGCGCGTCATAAAGCGCGGCGAGCCCAGGTGCATACACCCCGTCGTCGTTGGCGATCAGAATACGCATCAGCTGTCCGTCTGCCCTGCCAGGCTGACCAGTTCGCGCACCACAGCAGTGGCAAAGCATCCGGTCGGCAGGACGAATTCAAGTTGCAGAATGTCAGGTTCGGAATAATGCCACGACAAGCCACCCATTGGGAGGCGAAGAATACGCCGTTCATGCTTCATTCCGGCTTCTGCGAGCCACTTGGCGATTGACGGCTCCGCTGCAGCTGCCTGCATCTCCAGTGCTTGTACCACGCCTGCAGCAGGCGATTCGCCGGCGCCCCACAGCGGACCGGTCGGATGCAGATCCAGCACGGCCAGCCGTGGGTCGCTGCATTCGGCTTCACCTGCCGGAAAAAAGCTGCGGCTATCGGTGAAGGCCAGCAGGTCACCGACTTGGGCCTGGTTCCAGCTACCCGCGGCAACTCGCTCAGCTAATACTCGATTGAATAGGTAACTGCGGCCCGCCGATAGCAGGCGTGAGCGGAGATTGCGCTGCGCGGGCAGCTCTTGCCTATCCGCGTACTCACGGGCGCCGTGGACATTTCCGCCCTCATGACCGAAGCGCTGCAGGCCAAAATAGTTGGGCACACCGTCGATCTTGATCCGCTCGAGACGCGCATCGAGTTGGGCATGGTCAGCCTGCAGTTCCGTCAGACGCAGGGTAAACCCATTGGCCGAATGGGCGCCGCGTTGCAGTTTTCGCTGATGGCGGCTGCTTTGGAGAATCCTCAGGGTTTCGCCTTCGGCCCTAGCCAGTGGGGGATCGGCTTTGCCTGGCAGATGCAGGCTGAACCACTGGCGGGTCAGAGCCTGACGATCTTTCAAGCCGGCATAACTGATGTTGCGCAGCGGAACGCCAGCAGCACGCGCCAGGCGTCGCGCGGCCTCTTCGGTGTTGAGGTTGCGCTTTTCCACCCACAGCCAGAGGTGTTCGCCTGCGCCAGACAAGGGGATATCGAGCACCTCGTCGACCTGGAAATCCTCCGCCACAGCTTTGAGCACTGCGGAGCCACAGGCCCCTCCGTGCGCCCTTGGGCCGAGCAACTGGTCTTCGGTCATGCGCTGACCAGCAGCGCAACAGCGTGAACGGCTATGCCTTCTTCACGCCCGGTAAAGCCGAGCTTTTCGGTGGTGGTGGCCTTGACGTTGACCTGATCCAGATCGACCTGCAGGTCCTCAGCAATCAGGGTTCGCATGGACTCGATGTGCGCAGCCATCTTGGGTGCTTGCGCAACAATGGTGGCGTCAACGTTACCGACCCTCCAGCCTTTGCTCTGCACCTGCTTGAGCACGTGCCGCAGCAATACCCGGCTGTCAGCGCCCTTGAAGGCCGGATCGGTGTCCGGGAAGTGCTTACCGATATCGCCAAGCGCCGCGGCGCCGAGCAATGCGTCGCTCAAAGCATGCAGCACCACGTCGCCATCCGAATGCGCGAGCAGCCCGAACTTGTGAGCAATCCGCACCCCACCGAGGGTGACGAAACCGCCCTCACCGAAACGATGCACGTCATAGCCGTGGCCGATACGCATAGTCATTTGCACCTCGAAAAGATCAGCCGGCGATTCTACAGGACAGCAGCAGACGTTGAAGCCGCAGCGGTGAGAACCCCGCTAATCAACGCAGCCGATAAGCACCATTAACCGAATCGATCGTGTATCGCTTCTTGCCGATATATACTTCGCTCCATCGCGATATACTGAACCGGACGACACCATGCCCGACGAACTGGACGACATCCTCAAAGCAATCGCCCACCCTTTGCGGCGGGAAATTCTGGGTTGGCTGAAAGAACCACAACGCTATTTCTCCGAGCAGCATCACTCGTTGGAAAACGGGGTGTGCGCCGGGCAGATCGACCAGCGCGCCGGACTATCGCAATCAACCGTGTCGGCCCACCTGGCGACCTTGCAGCGAGCCGGCCTGATCACCAACCGCAAAGTTGGCCAGTGGCATTTTTTCAAACGCAATGAACCGGCCATCGCCGCTTTCGTGGCCCGCCTCGGCCAGGAGCTGTGAACGCCACCAGACCCTTACATGTAAAGGAGCAGCATCGCTATGCCTACACTTTTCGACCCGATCAGGATCGGCGAACTGGAACTGACCAACCGCATCATCATGGCCCCGCTGACCCGCTGCCGTGCCGAACCCGGCCGCGTACCCGGTGACCTGATTGCTGAATATTACGGCCAGCGCGCCGATGCCGGACTGATCATCAGTGAAGCCACCTCGGTCACGCCGATGGGCGTCGGCTATCCAGACACGCCAGGCATCTGGTCCGCCGAGCAGGTACAGGGCTGGAAAAAGGTAACCGATGCGGTCCATGCGAAAGGCGGCAAGATCGTGCTTCAGCTCTGGCATGTGGGTCGGATCTCCGATCCGATCTACCTCGACGGTCAACTTCCGGTCGCGCCGAGCGCTATCCAGCCCGCCGGGCACGTCAGCCTGGTCCGGCCGATGAAGGATTTTGTAACGCCACGCGCGCTGCAAACCGAAGAGATCGCCGGCATCGTCGAGGCGTACCGTAAAGGGGCCGAGAATGCTCGGGAAGCAGGGTTCGACGGCGTCGAACTCCACGGCGCCAACGGTTACCTGCTTGATCAGTTCCTGCAGGACAGCACCAACCAGCGCACCGATCAATACGGCGGCTCACTGGAAAACCGGGCACGTTTGCTGTTGGAAGTCACCGATGCGGCGGTAGGGGTCTGGGGCGCTGGCCGCGTAGGCGTTCATCTGGCACCACGAGCCGACATTCACGACATGGGCGACTCGAATCGTGCCGATTCTTTCGCCTACGTAGCCCGCGAACTGGGCAAGCGCGGCATCGCCTTTATCTGCACTCGGGAAAAAGCCGGCGAGGACAGCCTCGGCCCGCAGCTGAAGGAGATCTTCGGTGGCGTTTATATCGCCAACGAATGTTTCACCAAGGATCAGGCCAACGCCTGGCTGGCCGAGGGCAAGGCCGACGCCGTGGCCTTTGGCATTCCGTATATTGCCAACCCCGACCTGGTCCAGCGCCTGCGCCAAAACGCGCCGCTCAACGAGCCGCGGCCTGAGCTGTTCTATGCACAAGGCGCGGAAGGCTACACCGATTATCCATCGCTCTAGCCCCTTGCGATGGAAGGCCCGCCCGGAATTCCGGGCGGGCCTTTTTTCGGTCTGCCGCTTGTGCGCCGGAGCAATGCGGATAACCGTAAGCTGCGGCGGTTGACCCCATATGCTTGTCTTGAACGGGGCGGCATTTGCTCTGCAAACACGCGCGTTCAGTAAGCGCAGCTGACCTGGGCCTTCAATGCCTGCGCGTGATGGCGCAGATGGTCATCGATAAAGGTGCTGACGAAGTAATAGCTGTGATCGTAGCCCGGCTGAATACGCAACGTCAGCGGATGATCCGCCGCGGTTGCAGCTGACTCCAGCGCTTCGGGCTTCAACTGATTGGCCATGAAATCATCCCGATCGCCCTGATCGACGAGTATCGGCAACTGTTCCTGCGCCTTGGCTATCAGGGCACAGGCGTCCCATTCACGCCAGCGCGAGCGATCTTCTCCGAGGTAATTGGAGAAGGCCTTCTCGCCCCACGGGCAATCAGCCGGATTGGCGATCGGCGCGAACGCCGACAGCGACTGATAGCGACCAGGATTCTTCAACGCGCATACCAGCGCACCGTGACCGCCCATCGAGTGCCCGCTGATGCCGCGCTTGTCGGACACGGGAAAGTTCGCCTCGATCAGCGCCGGCAGCTCTTCCACCACGTAATCGTACATGCGGTAGTGCTGCGCCCAGGGTTCCTGGGTCGCGTTGAGGTAGAACCCCGCGCCCAGGCCGAAATCATAGGCAGCATCCGGATCGTCCGGAACCTCGGAGCCGCGCGGGCTGGTATCCGGGGCGACGATAATCAGGCCGAGTTCCGCAGCAAGCCGATGCGCCCCCGCCTTCTGCATGAAGTTCTCGTCGGTACAGGTCAGACCGGACAACCAGTACAGCACCGGAAGCTTTTCGCCTTGTTCCGCCTGAGGCGGCAGATAAACGGCAAACACCATGTCGCAGTTCAAGCTACTTGAGCGGTGACGATAGCGTTTGTGCCAGCCACCGAAGCTCTTCTGGCAAGAAATGTTTTCCATAAAGACCCCGTAAAAGCCGAAGAGCGCCAGAGGCTGAAGGCTGGACGAAAAAGCAGATCGTCCAGCCTTCAGCCTTCAGCGCCTCTGTCGGCTCTTTAAAAGTGGATGACGGTTCTGATGCTCTTGCCTTCGTGCATCAGGTCGAATGCCTGATTGATCTCATCCAGCCCCATGTTATGAGTGATGAAGGTGTCCAGCGGGATCTCGCCGGTCTGGGCTTTTTCCACATAGCCCGGCAGCTCGGTACGCCCCTTGACGCCACCGAAGGCGCTGCCACGCCAGACGCGGCCGGTTACCAACTGGAACGGACGGGTGCTGATTTCCTGACCGGCTCCAGCCACACCAATGATCACGGACTCGCCCCAGCCCTTGTGTGCGCATTCCAGCGCCGCGCGCATCAGCTGGACGTTGCCGACGCATTCGAAGGAATAGTCCACGCCGCCGTCGGTCATCTCCACGATGACCTCCTGGATCGGCTTGTCATGATCCTTGGGGTTGACGAAGTCTGTCGCACCCAGCTCCTCGGCAATGGCGAACTTGGACGGGTTGATGTCGATGGCGATGATTCGACTGGCCTTGGCCATCTTCGCCCCGATGATCGCAGCCAGGCCGATGCCACCGAGCCCGAAGATCGCCACGGTCGCGCCCTCTTCCACCTTGGCGGTATTGAGTACCGCGCCGATGCCAGTGGTGACGCCGCAGCCGAGCAGGCAGACCTTGTCCAAGGGCGCTTCCTTGGGAATCTTCGCCACGGACACTTCAGGCAGCACCGTGTATTCGGAAAAGGTCGAGGTGCCCATGTAGTGATAAATCGGCTCGCCGTTATAGGAAAAGCGTGTGGTGCCGTCCGGCATCAGCCCCTTGCCCTGCGTGGCGCGCACCGAACTGCAGAGGTTGGTCTTGCCGGATTTGCAGAATTTGCACTGCCGGCATTCGGCGGTGTACAGCGGGATCACGTGATCGCCCACGGCAACCGAGGTGACGCCCTCGCCTACCGCCTCGACGATCCCGCCACCTTCATGACCGAGGATGCACGGGAATATACCTTCCGAATCTTCGCCGGAGAGCGTGTACGCGTCGGTATGGCAGACGCCCGTCGCGACGATGCGCACCAGCACCTCGCCAGCCTTGGGCGGCTCGACGTCCACTTCGACAATTTGCAGAGGTTGGTTCGGGGCAAACGCGACGGCGGCGCGGGACTTGATGGTCATGGCTGACGGTACTCCTGGATGGAAAGTAATACGCAGTGTAGTTTCATCTGTGAATAGGGTTAATAAGCTGAGCGTGGAAACATTGTTGCTGGCCAGGGATAATCGAGGTGCGCCCCTTTGGGCGACTCGCGAAAGGAGCGCCTATGAATCGATGGGAAGGATTGGACGAATTCGTCGCCGTCGCTGAGTGCGGAAGCTTCATGCAGGCCGCAGGGCAACTGCGCGTGTCGTCGTCTCACGTCAGCCGCCAAGTGGCACGCCTCGAGGAACGCCTTCAGGCACGGCTGCTTTATCGCACCACCCGCCGGGTTTCCCTGACCGAAGCCGGGCATACCTTTCTTGCGCGCTGCCAGCGCCTGATCGAGGAGCGTGACGACGCCTTTCACGCAATCAGCGACCTGCATGCGGCGCCCACTGGTCTGCTGCGCATGACAGCAGCAGTCGCGTACGGTGAACGCTTCATCGTGCCGCTGGTGAACGAATTCATGGCGCAGCATCCGCAGCTGAGGGTCGACATCGAACTGTCCAACCGTACCCTCGATCTGGTGCAGGAAGGCTACGATCTGGCCGTACGGCTGGGCCGGCTGAGCGAATCGCGGCTGGTCGCCACACGCCTGGCCCCACGCGCCATGTATCTGTGCGCGGCGCCAAGCTATCTCGAGCGCTACGGCCGCCCGCATACCCTTTCCGAGCTATCGCGACACAATTGCCTGGTTGGCACCGGCGATACCTGGATGCTGCAGGGCGACGGTCGTGAGCAGCCGTTCAAGCCCTCGGGCAACTGGCGCTGCAACAGCGGTCAGGCGGTACTGGATGCTGCGCTTCGGGGCTTCGGTCTTTGCCAGCTACCGGACTATTACGTCCAGGAGCCACTACGCCGCGGTGAGCTGGTGTCCCTGCTGGAAACGCACCAGCCACCGAACACGGCGGTGTGGGCCGTCTATCCGCAACGGCGTTATCCGCTACCGAAGGTCCGCCTGCTGATTCAAGCATTGAAGGACGGCCTCGCAACTCGCCCCGAATATCGGAACGAACGCGATTGAGTTGCGACTGCGCCGCGCGTCCGACTGCCGACTCGAGGCGGAACCCGACTTAACCCACCACGTCGAAATTCTGAAGCCGGTGCCTCCGGCCCTCTGCTTGAGCGTGCCGGCCAATCAATCAGGAGGACATATGCAGATTCTGGTGAACAGCAATCATAGCGTCGACGTGACCGGCAGCCTTGAGGAGCATGCAAAAGCGACGGTCGAGAGCGAACTGGAGCGCTTCGACGATCAGCTGACCCGAGTCGAAGTTCATCTCAACGACGAAAACAGCGGCAAAAGCGGCCCGCAGGATAAGCGCTGCCAGATGGAAGCGCGGGTCAAGGGACACGAGCCCATTTCGACCAGCCACAAAGCGGACTCGCTGAATCTTGCCATTGACGGCTGCGCCGAAAAGCTCAGCCATGCCCTTGCCCATGCGCTAGACAAGAAACTCAACCACCACTGAATGCCGCCTGATGCGACCCGCTGAAGCGGGCCGAGCGAGACAATGAGGAACCGAACCATCTGACCACGAGTGAGGCCGTACATGAACAGAGTGCTCGATCGCGAAACCATGTCCCAGTTGCTGGCAAAACGCGAAGCGCCTTGCCTTTCGCTTTATCAGCCCACCCACCGCAGTTTCCCCGAGCGTCAGCAAGACCCGATTCGCTTCAAGCACCTTGTCCGTGGGCTTGAAGACTCGCTCAAGCAACAAGGCCGTGGCGATCAGGCCAAAGCGCTGCTGAAGCCCTTCCACGATCTGATCGACGATCCCGATTTCTGGAATTCCAACCGCGATGGGCTTGCTGTCTTTGCTGCCGCGGACTACTTCGAGGTATTCCGCCTGCAGCGCAGCGTTCCAGAGCTCGCCGTCGCAAATGACCGTATGCACCTCAAGCCGCTGCTGCGTATCGCGCAGTCGGTCGACCGCTATCAGATATTGGCGATCACGCTGGACTCGGTTCGTCTGTTCGAAGGCAACCGCGACGGCGTTGACGAAGTCCGCTTGGGTGAAAGCGTTCCGAAAACCGTTGAAGAAGCGCTGGGCCGCGAGTTGACCGAGAAAGGTCAGACGGGCTTCCCGCAAGGCTACAGTCGCGCCAGCGAGCGTGGTGATCCGATGCAGGTGGAGAGCGGAGGCGCCGGGCGCCAGGACGAAATCGATCGAGACCGGGAGCGCTTCTTCCGTGAAGTGGATCGCGCGATTCTCGAGCATCACAGCCGCAAGTCGCGACTGCCGCTGATCCTCGCAGCACTTCCCGAGCACCAGTTCCACTTCCGCAAACTCAGCCACAACGAATTTCTGCTGCCGGAAGGCATCGAGAACGATGCCTCGTTACTGAGCCATGACGAACTCCGCCAGAAGAGCTGGATGGTCATGCAGCCGCGCTACATCAAGCGTCTGGAAGGCTTCATCAACCAATACGGCGTGTCGCACGGTCAGGGGCTGGCTACCGATCAGCTTGAGCAGATCGGCCAGGCCACACTCGAAGGCCGTGTGGCGACCCTGCTGGTCGAGGCGGAGCGTCGAATTCCCGGGGTAGTCGACAAGCAGCAAGGCAGGGCAGTCGCGGTGGAAGATGACTCAGCCATGACGCCTGATCTGCTGGATGAATTGACCATATGGACGTTGGAACAAGGCGGCGAGGTAATCTCGGTTCCTACCGAACGCATGCCGACCGAAAGCGGTGCTGCTGCGATCTACCGCTATTGATCGCAACGGCTTCGCCTTCGCTATGCGGGATCAGTCGGCGCTCTGCATAGCGCCCTGAACGGCGCTGGGCTCAAGATTTCCAGCGCTGTTCCAACCACTGAAGATCCTCGGGCCGGGTGATCTTGAGATTGTCGGCACGCCCTTCGACCAGACGCGGGTGGTGCCCCGCCCATTCAAGCGCGGACGCTTCGTCGGTTACGGCAACCCCACTGCCAAGTGCATCCGCCAACGCCTCACGCAGCGATCCAAGCCGGAACATCTGTGGCGTGAACGCTTGCCAGATGACGCTACGATCCACCGTCTCCTGAACGCGCCCATCCGCATCAGCACGCTTGAGCGTATCGCAAGCCGGAACAGCGAGCAGCCCACCGACAGGATCGTCCGCGAGCGTCTCCAATAAATGATTCAGATCCGTGCCTGCCAGGTTGGGCCTGGCGGCGTCGTGCACCAGCACCCAGTCGCCGTCTGAGGCGCCGAGCCGGCTCAGCTCTCGCAGCCCGCCCAGAACCGAGTCGGCTCGCTCACTGCCGCCATCGGCACGCTGAACACGCGGATCTGTCGAGCAAGCGAGATCGGGCCAATAGGCATCATCGCTCGCTACGCACACAACCAGTCCCTTGAGCTGGGGATGGCCTAGAAAGCAATCCAGGGTGTGCTCGAGGATGGTCCTTCCTGCCAACTGCAGATATTGCTTGGGCCGGTCGGCTCGCATACGACTGCCAATGCCGGCAGCCGGGATCACGACCCAGTAAGACGGGAGGTTGTTTGCACTCATTCGGTGAGCTGAAAGAGAGTCTCGCCCTCTTTGACCATGCCCAACTCATGCCGCGCACGCTCTTCTACTGTTTCCATGCCCTGCTTGAGCTCCCTGACCTCGGCTTCGAGAATCCGGTTTCGCTCAAGCAATCGCTGGTTCTCGCCCTGCTGCCCGGCGATCTGCTTGTTCAATCCGCTCACCTGGGCGAGGCTGCCCTCACCCACCCACAGGCGATACTGCAAGCCACCCAGCAGCAAAATCAGGACAACAAACAACCAGTAGGGACTGCGCATGGAAGGCATGGATCGAATTCGATTGGTTTCCAGTGACGTTGTATAAGCGGCGGTCAGCAACATAGTCCGGCTTCCCTTTGCTGGCTAGCGCATCGCCGTGCGGCGACCTTAACAGCGCTGACCGTTTTCCACAAAAAAGGGCGACTGACGCCGCCCCTTTCTAGCATGCTTGGGTTTAGCCGCGGAACTCGGCACGGCCCTTGTAAGCTGCTTTTCCGCCGAGCTGCTCTTCGATACGAAGCAGTTGATTGTACTTGGAGACACGGTCCGAGCGGCACAGCGAACCTGTCTTGATCTGACCGGCAGCCGTTCCCACTGCGAGATCGGCGATGGTGCTGTCTTCGGTTTCGCCGGAGCGGTGCGAGATCACCGCCGTGTAACCGGCGGCCTTGGCCATCTGAATGGCTTCCAGGGTTTCGCTCAGCGAGCCGATCTGGTTGAACTTGATCAGGATCGAGTTACCGACGCCCTTCTCGATGCCTTCCTTGAGGATCTTGGTGTTGGTCACGAACAGATCGTCGCCAACCAACTGGACCTTGTCGCCGATCTTGTCAGTCAGCACCTTCCAGCCAGCCCAGTCGGACTCGTCCATACCGTCTTCGATGGAGATGATCGGGTAGCGCTCGGCCAGGCCAGCCAAGTAGTCGGCAAAGCCAGCGGCGTCGAAGACCTTGCCTTCACCGGCCAGATCGTACTTGCCATTGGCGAAGAATTCGCTGGAGGCGCAATCGAGCGCCAGGGTCACGTCGTCACCCAGTGTGTAGCCGGCATAAGCCACTGCCTCGGCGATAGCGACCAGCGCATCTTCGTTGGATGCCAGGTTCGGTGCGAAACCACCTTCATCACCGACAGAAGTGCTCAGACCACGAGCCTTCAGCACGGCTTTGAGGTGATGGAAAATTTCGGCACCCATGCGCAGGGCATCCGCGAACGTCTTGGCCCCGACCGGCTGCACCATGAATTCCTGGATATCGACATTGTTGTCGGCGTGCTCGCCGCCGTTGATGATGTTCATCATCGGCACCGGCATGGAATACTGGCCAGGCGTGCCGTTAAGGTTGGCAATGTGCGCGTACAACGGCAGGTCCTGATCCTGAGCAGCGGCCTTGGCAGCAGCCAACGACACGGCAAGAATGGCGTTAGCACCAAGGGAGGCCTTGTTTTCAGTACCGTCCAGTTCGATCATGGCGCGGTCCAGCGCCTTTTGATCCAGCGGATCCTTGCCCAGCAGCAAATCCCGGATCGGGCCATTGATGTTGCTGACAGCCTTCAGCACACCCTTGCCCATGTAACGGCTCTTGTCGCCATCACGCAGCTCCAGCGCCTCGCGGGACCCAGTGGAAGCACCGGACGGCACACAGGCGCTGCCGGTAATGCCGTTATCCAGGATAACGTCCGCTTCAACAGTGGGATTGCCACGGGAGTCGAGAACCTCACGCCCTTTGATGTCGACGATCTTTGCCATTTTTATTAACACTCCGTAGATAGCTTCAAGGCTTCAAGCAGTTTCGATTGGCGCAAAATTCTTGATCAGATCATCCAGCTGCTTGAGCTGGGTGAGGAAGGGTTCGAGCTTGTCCAGACGCAGCGCACAGGGCCCGTCGCACTTGGCGTTGTCCGGATCCGGGTGGGCTTCAAGGAACAACCCGGCCAGGCCCTGGCTGAGGCCGGCCTTGGCAAGATCCGTGACCTGGGCACGACGACCACCAGCCGAGTCGGCGCGACCACCCGGCATCTGCAGCGCATGTGTGACATCGAAGATCACCGGATATTGCATCCGCTTCATGATGTCGAAGCCGAGCATGTCGACGACCAGGTTGTTGTAGCCAAATGAGGAGCCGCGTTCGCAGAGAATCAGTTGATCATTACCGGCTTCTTCACACTTGGTGAGGATGTGTTTCATTTCCTGCGGCGCGAGGAACTGCGCCTTCTTGATATTGATCACCGCACCGGTCCTGGCCATCGCAACCACCAGATCGGTCTGGCGCGACAGGAAGGCAGGCAGCTGAATGATATCGCACACGTCAGCCACCGGCTGCGCCTGGTGCGGCTCGTGTACGTCGGTGATCACCGGCACGCCGAAGGTCTTCTTCACGTCTTCAAAGATCCGCATCCCCTCTTCCAGGCCGGGGCCGCGGAAGGAATTGATCGAAGAGCGATTAGCCTTGTCGAAACTGGCCTTGAAGATATAGGGAATACCGAGCTTCTCGGTGACCTTCACATAGGTTTCGCAGATCTGCAGTGCGAGATCCCGGGACTCCAGTACGTTCATCCCGCCGAACAGCACGAACGGCTTGTCGTTGGCGATCTCGATACTGCCGACGCGAATGGTCTTCTGGCTCATGCCTTGCCCGCCTTGTAGTCCAGCGCCGCTTTGACGAAGCCGCTGAACAGCGGATGCCCGTCGCGAGGCGTGGAGGTGAATTCAGGGTGGAACTGGCAGGCCACGAACCAGGGATGATCCGGCGCCTCGACCACTTCGACCAGCGCACCGTCACCGGATCGACCGGTGATCTTCAAGCCGGCCGCCTGCAACTGCGGCAAAAGGTTGTTGTTCACTTCATAACGATGGCGATGGCGCTCGATGATGCGCTCCTTGCCGTAGCAGGCGAACACATTGGAACCCGCCTCAAGGCCGCATTCCTGCGCACCCAAACGCATGGTGCCGCCCAGATCCGACGCGTCGCTGCGGGTTTCTACAGCGCCAGTGGCGTCTTCCCATTCGGTGATCAGGCCAACGACCGGATGGGTGCTGTCCTTGTCGAACTCGGTGGAATTGGCGTCGGTCCAGCCCAGCACATCACGGGCGAACTCGATCACTGCGACCTGCATGCCGAGGCAGATGCCCAGGTAGGGAATCTTGTTCTCGCGGGCATATTTGACCGTGGCAATCTTGCCTTCCACGCCACGCAGACCGAAACCACCCGGAACCAGAATCGCATCCATGCCTTCCAGCAAGCTGGTGCCCTGGTTCTCGATGTCTTCGGAATCAATGTAGCGAAGGTTCACTTTGGTACGACTCTGGATGCCAGCGTGGCTCATTGCCTCGATCAGAGATTTGTAGGCATCCAGAAGTTCCATGTACTTGCCGACCATGGCGATGGTGACTTCCTTCTCGGGGTTCAGCTTGGCATCCACCACGCGATCCCACTCGGAGAGGTCGGCACCGCCACACTCCAGGCCAAAACGTTCGACCACGAAGTCGTCCAGGCCCTGGGCATGGAGTACGCCCGGGATCTTGTAAATAGTGTCGACGTCTTCCAGGCTGATCACCGCACGCTCTTCGACGTTGGTAAACAGTGCAATCTTGCGCCGCGAAGAGATGTCGATCGGATGGTCGGAACGGCAAACCAGCACATCCGGTTGCAGGCCGATGGAACGCAGTTCCTTGACCGAGTGCTGGGTCGGCTTGGTCTTGGTTTCCCCGGCGGTGGCGATATAGGGCACCAGCGTCAGGTGCATCAGCATGGCGCGCTTGGCGCCGACTTCGACGCGTAACTGGCGGATCGCTTCAAGGAAGGGTTGCGACTCGATGTCACCGACGGTGCCGCCAACCTCTACCAGCGCGACATCGGCATCGCCGGCGCCCTTGATGATGCGCCGCTTGATCTCGTCAGTGATGTGCGGAATGACCTGAATGGTCGCGCCCAGGTAATCGCCACGGCGTTCGCGGCGCAGTACGTCTTCGTAGACGCGGCCGGTGGTGAAGTTGTTGCTTTTGGTCATCGTGGTGCGGATGAACCGCTCGTAGTGACCCAGGTCGAGGTCGGTCTCGGCGCCGTCATGGGTGACGAACACCTCACCGTGCTGGAACGGGCTCATGGTGCCCGGATCGACGTTGATGTAAGGGTCCAGCTTGAGCATCGTGACCTTCAGGCCCCGCGCCTCCAGGATGGCCGCCAATGAAGCCGAGGCGATGCCTTTCCCCAATGAAGAAACAACACCACCCGTGACGAAGATGTAGCGCGTCATGAAAAACCCTAGAAGTCTGCGTTAAGCGGTCAGCGCCGCCGGGGAAAAGCGAAGGCGCCATTGCGCCAAAGGCGGCAATAGCGGAACTGCCACGGCTTTCGAAGAAAGCCGCAGAAGCTGTGTTGGGACGGGAGCGTAGTCTACTGGAAAGGCCCTATCAGCTCAAACTCCTTAGAAGTCCGCCATGCACCAGTAGAGGGCATAGCGTCCCGCACTCAGTTGCGGCAGATTGGCCACCGCGATGAGCTCTCCGTCGCAGAACAGCAACGGCAGGCGAGCGCGTGCAAAGCCCGGCACGCCAGCCTCGTTCAGCAAACGCTTGAGATCGCGGCGACCGCGTCCGGGCAGTTGAAGCGCTTCCCCGCCCCGCCGATACCCGACCTCAAGCCTGCCCGCAGGCAATGCACCCTCCAATCGAAGCCTGCCGTTGCCGGGCAGCATCAGGCTGACAGCGGGGGCCGGCCAATCGATCGGACCGACAGGCCGCTCCAGCCAGCACTCGGGCAACCACCAGATCCGCCCCGCCCCACGCTGTATTTCGCCACCCGCCAGACGCCATCGAGGAGCGGCATCCGGCCTCGCGTCTCGCAGCGAAACCCAGCCTGCCCAGTGATCTTCATCCGGCGCCAGCGTCAGGCCAGCCAGCCAGTGACGCAGCGCGTTGCGTTGACGCACCGGGGTCAGTGCACGCAGTGGCGGCAGGGCGAGACTGGGCAGCGGCAACCAGTCGAAGCGGCTGGCGCCTTGCGCCGCGCCCAGATCCTGCACCGCCAGCTCATCCAGCAACACCTGCGCCTCGGCCATCCGCGCGGCCGTGCGGGCCATGCTCGCAGCCGCCTGTGGCCAGCGCTGCCGCAGGACCGGCATGACCCGCTGACGCATGTAGTTGCGCGAATGATCGAGGCTCCGGTTGCTCGGGTCCTCGATCCAGTCGAGCCCATGGCTGCGCGCATAGGCCTCCAGCTCGGCCCGCGCAACGTCGAGCAACGGGCGCAGCAACCGGCCCGGCGCCAATACCCGTTCGGCCGGCATCGCTGCCAGCCCGCGCACGCCGGCGCCGCGCAGCAGGCGGAACAGCAGGGTCTCGGCCTGGTCGTCGCGGTGCTGGCCGGTCAGCAGCAGCTCGCCCTCGCCCAACTGGTCGGCGAACGCGGCATAACGCGCCTCGCGTGCGGCCCGTTCCAGGCTGGCACCCGCCGCGACCTGGACCCGCACCACCTGCAGCGGAACCTCCAGCCGCTCGCAGACGGCCCGGCAGTGCGCCGGCCAGTCGTCGGCGACGGCCTGCAGGCCGTGGTGCACGTGGATCGCGACGATCGGCGGCAGCGCGTGGCGTTCGCCCAACCGCGCCAGCGCATGCAGCAGCACGCTCGAATCCAGGCCGCCGGAAAAGGCCACCCACCATTTGGGCGACGCCAGCCAGGGAGCGAGTGCGCGAAGCAGACGGGATTCGAGAGACATGCGGATGGATTCGATAGGGACTTTGGTGCCCAAGCATAAGCCAGAAACGGACGGCTACGCAGAGGCCAGCACCACGCCCTCGAGCCCCAGCACTTCGCCATTGGCCGCGTAGATGCCGTTGCCGTGTTCCCGCACCCGTTTCTCCCGCCCGTCGGCGCACAGCAGCCGGTAGTCGAAGACGAACGTCCGCTGTTCGTTCAGGCCGGCCTGGACTTCGGCCCAGACATGCTCGCGGTCGGCCGGGTGGATCAGGTCGCTGAAGGTCAGGCTATGGCTGTCCAGCAACTGCTCGGGCCGGTAGCCGGTCAGTTCCAGGCAGCCGGCACTGACGTATTCCATGCTCCAGTGGCGGTTGTTGCGACAGCGATAGACCATCATCGGCAGCCCGTCGAGCAGGTTGCTCAGGCTGCGGTGGCTGGCCTGCAGGGACTGGCGCCGCTGCATCTGCCCGGTGATGTCGCCCAGGCTGACGACGAAGCCGCCGATTCGGCGCCGCAGGCGTGCCTCGACCCAGCGACGCTCGCCGCTGCAGGTGAGATAGCGCAACAGCAGCACCTCCGTCTGCGCCGGGCGCAGCTGTCCCAGCGCCTGGGCCCAGGCCTGCACGTCTGCGGGATGGAGGAAGCTGGCCAACGGCCGCCCCAGGCAGGGGCGGGCCCGGTGGCCGGTCAGTTCCCGCCAGCCGCTGTTGAGCTGGCGAATGCAGCCGTCGCCGTCCAGCCGCGCCAACGCCAGCGGCAATTGATCGAAATCACCGGACTCGGTGCGCAACGCCTGGCGCAACCAGTCGAACACCCCGTACGCCGCCGATGGAGAAATCATGGACGCTCCCGGTTCGGCGAACGCGCCGCCTGCTGGCCGAGGAAACCGCCACGATGGGCCCAGGCCGCCAGTTCCAGCCGCGAATGCAGGTTGAGCTTGGTCAGCAGATGGCGCACGTGGATCTTCACCGTGCCGTCGCTGATGCCCAGCTCACGGGCGATCAGCTTGTTGCTCAGGCCTTCGGCGATCAGCGCCAGGGTCTGGCATTCGCGCTCGGTCAGATCCTGCGCTGCGGCCCTGTCGGGGCCCGGCGGTGTCACGCGCTGCTCTTCGGCCAGCAGCCGCATGAGCCCCGGCTCCAGCGTGACCCGCCCGCGGGTGCAGCCCTGCAGGTAGGCGACCAGTTGCTCCGGCTCGGTGTCCTTGAGCACGTAGCCATCGGCCCCGCCACGCAGCGCGGCCAGCAGGTCGTCCTGGGAGTCCGATGCGGTGAGGACGACGACCTGGCTGTCCGGCTGCATCCGCTTGAGGGCGGCGAGGGTTTCCAGGCCGCTCATGCCTGGCATGTGCAGATCGAGCAGGATCATCGCCGGCGCCAGCCGCTGCGCCAGCTCGATACCTTCCGGACCGGACGCCGCCATGCCCAGCACCTGGAAATCCGCCACCGCGCCGAGCAGTTCGGCCAGCCCGCAGCGCAGCAGCGAATGATCGTCGATGAGGATCAGCGTCAGCGGCTCGCTCATGCGCCTCTCCATAGCAGCCGCACGCAGGTGCCGCGCGGCTCGCCCTTGCCGAACTCCAGCCGCGCGTCGATGCCGGCGGCCCGCTCGCGCATGATGTGCAGGCCGAAGTGGCCACTTTCCGGCAGCTCGTCCGGCAGGCCGATGCCGTCGTCCTCCACCCGCACCTCGACGCCGCCGCCCGACCGCGCCAGCAGGCTCACCTGCACGCGGCGGGCATGGGAATGGCGCACCACGTTGGCCAGCGCCTCACGGATGATCTGCAGCACCTGCAACTCCGCCTCCGGCGTGATCAGGCCGGCGTGGATGCGGTTGTCCAGTTCGAAGACGCAACCGCTGCAGCGGGCGAACTCGTCCACCGAGGCCTGCACGGCCTCGTTCAGCGTGCGGCCGTCCATGGTCAGGCGTGCCGAGGCGATCAGCTCGCGCACCTGGCGGTGCAGCAACTGCAACGTGCCGCGCAGTTCGGCGAGCATCGGCTGCGCCGCAGACGGCTGCTCCGACGTGACGAGCAGCGCCTGGATACGGCTGGCGCGAATCTGCAGGTAGCTGAGCTGCTGCGCCACCGTATCGTGCAGCTCTCGCGCGAGCATGGCCCGTTCGGCGGCCAGTTCGCGCCGCTGCCGGCGGCGTTCGCCGGCCAGCGTCTGCAGGGTGTCGCCGAGCAGCAGCCCGACCTCGCGCACGCGGTCACGCTGGGCCTGGCGCGGCGGACGTGGGAAATCCACCAGCAGCGCGCCGGACTCGCCGGCGTCGGCGCTGATGCCGCAGATCAGACGCTGGCGCCCGCTACGCAGGCAACGCGCGCAGTTCATCAGCCCGCCGCCCGGGGGCAGCCGCGACGGTTCGGCCCGCCATGGACAGCCGTTCTGGTCGTTGCAACCCGACGCCGCCCCCAGTTGCCGCCAGCCTGCTGCGCCTTCGCCCGGCAACAGCAACGACGCATGTTGTGCGCACAGCTCGCGCTGCAGGGCTGCCAGCAGCTTCAGCAGCGGCTCGACGCTGCCCGGTTGGCGCAGCAGCCGCAAGGGCAGCTCGCGCAGCAGCCGTTCACCGGATGCGGCATCACGGTCACGCAGCCAGGACCATGGCCAGTTCACCAGGGCGTTGCGCATGGTTGTCTGCGGCGGCATCGGCTCTCTCGGTTGCGGCTCGGGGTCATGCGCAGCGGAGCAAGTTTCATGCCCCGCACGAGGGAAGCGCCAGGAAGCCGGGAAACACCATCAGGAATTTATTTTTCTCAACGAGAAATATCGTCATCGTGGTCGCCGCCGCGCGACAAACGCACCAGAACGAGGCCGCACGGGCCTTTGCCGCTTTCTTGCGGTGCCGCTCCGAGGCCCTGCGCAAGGTGAGATACCCCAAAGAGGATATGCACAGGAGGAGAGTGGCAGGCGGGTCGGGCTGAATTACCTTCGCTGCACCACGGCATTTCCGGCGGATGTCCAGCCGACACTTCAGGAGAACGACATGACCCAACGCATCGCCATCATCGGCGCCGGCCCCTGCGGGCTGGCCCAACTGCGCGCCTTCCAGTCCGCCGCGGCCAACGGCGCGGAGCTTCCCGAACTGGTCTGCTACGAGAAGCAGAGCGACTGGGGCGGCATGTGGAACTATACTTGGCGCACCGGCCTGGACGAGCACGGCGAACCGGTGCACGGCAGCATGTACCGCTACCTCTGGTCCAACGGCCCGAAGGAATGCCTGGAGTTCGCCGACTACACCTTCGACGAACACTTCGGTCGGCCGCTGGGCTCCTACCCGCCGCGCGAGGTGCTCTGGGACTATATCAAGGGCCGCGTCGAGAAGGCCGGCGTGCGCCAGTACATCCAGTTCAACACCGCCGTGCGCGGCGTCGTCTTCGACGAGGCCAGCGGCCAGTTCGAGGTCACCGTGCACAGCTACGACCAGGACCTGACCCGCACCGAGCGCTTCGACTACGTGGTGGTCGCCAGCGGCCATTTCTCCACGCCGAACGTGCCCTACTTCGAAGGCTTCGAGAGCTTCGCCGGACGCGTGCTGCACGCCCACGATTTTCGCGACGCACTGGAATTCAAGGGCAAGGACGTGCTGGTGGTGGGCAGCAGCTATTCGGCCGAGGACATCGGCTCGCAATGCTACAAGTACGGTGCGCGGTCGATCACCAGTTGCTACCGCAGCGCGCCGATGGGCTACCAGTGGCCGGAGAACTGGGAGGAGAAGCCGCTGCTCAGCCATGTGAAAGGCAGCAGCGCGTTCTTCGCCGACGGCAGCAACAAGCACATCGACGCCATCGTCCTGTGCACCGGCTACCGGCACCACTTTCCGTTCCTCGCCGAAGAGCTGCGACTCAAGACCGATAACCGCCTGTGGCCGCTGAACCTCTACAAGGGCGTGTTCTGGGAAGACAACCCGAAACTGATCTACCTCGGCATGCAGGACCAGTGGTACAGCTTCAACATGTTCGACGCCCAGGCCTGGTATGCCCGCGACGTGATCCTCGGGCGTATCGCCCTGCCCGACCGCGGCCATATGCGCGCCGAGGATCTGGCCTGGCGGCAGGAGGAGGAAACCCTGGAAACCGCCCAGCAGATGTTCGAGTTCCAGGGCGAGTACATCCACCAGCTGATCGAGGCCACCGACTACCCGAGCTTCGACATCGCCGCGGTGAACCAGACCTTCCTCGACTGGAAGCACGACAAGTACGAGGACATCATGGGCTACCGTAACAAGTGCCACCGCTCGCTGATGACCGGCACCCTGGCCACGCCGCACCACACCCCCTGGCTGGAGGCGCTGGACGACTCGCTCGAGGCCTATTTGGCCGAGAGCCCGATGCCCGGCATCAAGGCGGTGGGCTGAGGCCTCGAACCCAAGGAGCCGGCTTGCCGGCGATCGCTCGGCAACGTCCCGGGGATCGCCAGCAAGCTGGCTCCTACCAAGAAACCGGGGCGCCCCGTACGCCCCGCCTTCCCCAGCCTTGCGGAGCCATCCATGCAGCAACCCGTGATCAGCCGGCCGCACGAGCCGGCGCTGTTCGCCCGCGCACCTGGCCGGGAGCGACATCGCGTCGCCCCTGGCGGCCTGACGGTGATCGCCCTGGAACCCGGCGACCGCATCGAGGTGACCGACCTCGAAGGCGACCAACTCGCCGAACTGCTGGCCTTCGATGAGACGGGCCGCGAGGCGCTCGCCGCGCTCGGCCTGTCGGCCAGCCCCGGTGCCGACTTCATCGGCCGCCTGCTGCACGATGGCAGCCATGAGTCGCGGCACGTTGCCAGTGCCCTGAGCAAACGCCGGATCGACTGCCGCCACCTGCCCCCGGCCGCACGCCTCTGGCAGCCCGGCTCGCCAGCCGGCTTCAGCCGCGCCTTCAGCGCCAGCGCCGCGCTGCTGGTGATCGTCACTGCACCCGGCGGCCCGGTGCCGGTGGACAGCCAGTTGCGCGCCAGCGAGCTGCGCCTGTCGATCCAGCGCGCCAATCCGCGCCGCCTGTTCAGCCCACCCCTGCCGGAACCGCTCGGCGAGCTGGTCGACGAATTCACCATCCACCCCGGCACGGCGCGCGACTACGAGGTCGCCGCCGGGCAGTACATCCAGGTGCTCGACGTCGCCGGCCGGCAATGCTCGGACTTCGTCGCCTTCGACCGCCGCGGCCTGGACGCCGGCCGCGAGATCGATCTCGACCCCACCGTCACCCGCACCCTGAACGGCAACGCCTACCCCGGCCCCGGCCTGTTCAGCAGGTTCTTCGACCGCGACATGCAGCCGATGCTGGAAGTCGTGCGCGACACCGTCGGCCGCCACGACACCTTCGCCCTGGCCTGTACCGCGCGCTACTACGAGGCCCAGGGCTACTTCGGCCACGCCAACTGCAGCGACAACATCAGCCGCGCGCTGCACCCGTACGGCGTGCGCAGTCGTCCCGGCTGGCCGGCGATCAACTTCTTCTTCAACACCGGCATCGACGCACACCAGCAACTGACCCTCGACGAACCCTGGTCGCGCCCCGGCGACTACGTGCTGCTGCGCGCCATGACCGACCTGGTCTGCGCCAGCAGTTCCTGCCCGGACGACATCGACCCGGCCAACGGCTGGCAGCCCACCGACATCCACATCCGCGTGTATTCCGAAAAGGAGCGCTTCAGTATCGCCATGGCCACCCGCAAGACGCCCGACGCCGACCCGGTGCTGACCCGCGAAAGCGGCTTCCACCCCGGCACATCCGCCCTTACCCGCCACTTCGTCGACTACCGCGGCTGGTGGACGCCCACCCACTTCGACGGCTACGGCGCCATCGAGGAATACCACGGCTGCCGCGAACGGGTGGCGGTGATGGACCTCTCCGCCCTGCGCAAGTTCGAGGTCATCGGCCCCGACGCCGAGGCGCTGCTCAACTACTGCCTGACCCGCGACGTGCGCAAGCTGGCGGTCGGCCAGGTGGTCTACAGCGCGATGTGCTACGAGCACGGCGGCATGCTCGACGACGGCACGCTGCTGCGCCTGGGGCCGGATACCTTCCGCTGGATCTGCGGCGAGGACTACGCCGGCGTCTGGCTGCGCGAACAGGCCGAGAAGCTGGGCATGAAGGTGTGGGTCAAGTCGGCCTCCGAGCAGATCCACAATGTCGCCGTGCAGGGCCCGCGCAGCCGCGAACTGCTGGCACAGATGATCTGGACGCCCGGCACCCAGCCGCCGCTCGGCGAGCTGGGCTGGTTCCGCTTCCTGGTCGGCCGCCTGGACGACTATAACGGCTGTCCGCTGATGGTCTCGCGCACCGGCTACACCGGCGAACTGGGCTACGAGATCTGGTGTCACCCGAGCGATGCGATGAACGTCTGGCGGCGCCTCTGGCAACTGGGCGAACCGCTCGGCCTGGTGCCGCTGGGCCTGCATGCGCTGGACATGCTGCGCATCGAGGCCGGGCTGATCTTCGCCGGCTACGAGTTCAGCGACCAGACCGATCCGTTCGAGGCCGGCATCGGCTTCTGCGTACCGCTGAAAAGCAAGCAGGACGACTTCATCGGCCGCGAGGCCCTGCTGCGGCGCAAGGAACATCCGCTGCAGCGCCTGGTCGGCCTGGAACTGGACGGCAACGAACCGGCGGCCCATGGCGACTGCGTGCACACCGGCCGCGCCCAGGTCGGGGTGATCACCAGCGCCACCCGCTCGCCGGTATTGGGCAAGAACATCGCGCTGTGCCGGCTGGACGTCAGTTATTGCGAACCGGGCACGTGCCTGGAGATCGGCAAGCTCGACGGCCAGCAGAAACGCATCGGCGCCAGCGTAATCAGCGGCACCGTCGCCTACGATCCGGACAAAAGCCGGGTCAGGGCGTAGCGGCAAGCGACAAGCGGCAAGCGGCAAGCGGCAAGACACGGTTGGGTTGAGGTGCGTCGCACCGAAGCCCAACATCGCGCTGTGCTCAACCTCGACGGACCCGCTGCACTTGGACGGATGGCCTGAACGTTCCCGGCGCGGCTATCAACCCGCTGTATCCGCCCTGCGAGCACCTTTTCGATTCGCCCGGCACAAGGGGTCACGGCCCCGACGGCCGGGCGGGTCGATTTCAACCCTTGGCCGGCCGTTGAAAAAACGTCGGCGAGGCAGCCAGCGCAGGGCAAAAACAGGCGAAAAGCGGAGTTTACGAACTGTAAAACGAGCATTTTTGAGCCTGTTTTTAACGCAGCGATGGCAACCCGGGTAGTTTTTCAACGGCCCGTTAGCGCTTGCATTGCCGAGCCCCAAGGTCTGCAATCGGCCTCTGCAAAAGACCCAAGGAGCCAGAGATGCCCATCGATCCCCAAGCCCTGCTGCGCCAGCTGTTCGACAGCGCCATCGAGGCCGCCCACCCGCGCCATGTGCTCGCCGACCATCTGCCCGAAGACCGCAGCGGCCGGGCCATCGTCATTGGCGCCGGCAAGGCGGCCGCGGCCATGGCCGAAGCCATCGAGCAGGTCTGGGAAGGTGAGCTGTCCGGGCTGGTGGTGACCCGCTACGAACACCACGCCGACTGCCGCCGCATCGAGGTGGTGGAGGCCGCACACCCGGTGCCGGACGATGCCGGCGAGCGCGTCGCCCGCCGTGTGCTGGAGCTGGTCAGCACCCTCGAGGAGAGCGACCGGGTGATCTTTCTGCTGTCCGGCGGCGGCTCCTCGCTGCTGGCCCTGCCGGCCGAAGGCATCTCGCTGGCCGACAAGCAGGCGATCAACAAGGCCTTGCTGCGCTCCGGCGCGCACATCGGCGAGATGAACTGCGTGCGCAAGCACCTTTCGGCGATCAAGGGCGGGCGCCTGGCCAAGGCCTGCTGGCCGGCCAGCGTCTACACCTATGCGATTTCAGATGTACCGGGTGACGAAGCGACGGTGATCGCCTCCGGTCCCACCGTCGCCGATCCGACCACATCGGCCGAGGCGCTGGCGATCCTCGAGCGCTATCACATCGAGATGCCGGCCAACGTCCGTGCCTGGCTCGAAGACCCACGCTCGGAAACGCTGAAGCCGGGCGATCCGATGCTCTCGCGCAGCCACTTCCGGCTGATCGCCACGCCGCAGCAGTCGCTCGATGCGGCAGCCGAGGTAGCCCGTGCCGCCGGCATCACCCCGCTGATCCTCGGTGATCTGGAAGGTGAAGCACGCGAGGTGGCCAAGGTGCACGCCGGCATCGCCCGCCAGGTGGTGCTGCACCGCCAGCCGATCGCCGCGCCCTGCGTGATCCTGTCCGGTGGCGAAACCACGGTGACCGTGCGCGGCAACGGCCGTGGCGGGCGCAACGCCGAATTCCTGCTCGCCCTCACCGAAAGCCTGCATGGCCTGCCGAACATCTATGCGCTGGCGGGCGACACCGACGGCATCGACGGCTCGGAAGACAACGCCGGCGCGCTGATGACCCCGGACAGCTTCGCCCGCGCCGAAGCGCAGGGCCTGCGCGCCGCCGACTCGCTGGCCAACAACGATGGCTACGGCTACTTCGCCGCGCTGGGCAGCCTGATTGTCACCGGCCCGACGCGCACCAACGTCAACGATTTCCGCGCCATCCTGATTCTGCCGCCGTCCGCTTAGGGGCGCGGCGCTCATCTGTCGGCGAGCCAGCATCAGCGCCGAGGCGAGTCGCAGCCGAGCCGAGCCTTAACCCTTGGTAGCCCGAGGGTCCTGGTCCCGCGGGTAGGTCCGTTCCTCTTCGATTTTGCCGTCGAGGGTGTGGATCTTTACCGAGGCGGTGCGCAACTTCATGTAGTCGCGGGTCTCGTTGATGATGTCTTCCTTGGTCGCCGCTTCGAGCAGCGCGCGCTGGTCGCCTTCCTCACGCAATACCCAGCGATCGTCATCGTGCGTGATGTGGTAGTTCTCCATGTTGCCCTCCGTCATTCATCGATAGTCGAAGTTATAGAACGCTGCGGTTACTGACCGTTCGATCGGTCGGCACCCGAATACTGGGTTCAAGCAACCCAACAGGGTTCAATGAACCCGGATAACCGGGGTTAAAACAACCATCACTGCTCTATGGTCCTTGATTCCGGTCAATTTCAGCCTGGAACGATTATTGAAACAGCATGCACACCTGTCCCGGTTGCGTGGTCACCACGCCGCGTTGTGAGAGACAGCCTTATCGATGACTGGAGCCTTCCATGCCTTGCGCCGAGCACCGCGCCCTAATCACCGCCACCGTCCCGTTGCTGGAAAGTCCGATATTCTCATCGGGACTGAACAGGCGCTCTATAGCGCGACAGCCGAGGCACCTGGTGGCTGGCGCGGAGCGCGGCGCTTCCGGGTCGCACGCAAGGTAACCGAGAGCAGCGAAATCACCTCGTTCTATCTGGAGCCGGAAGACGGCGGTCCGGTGGTTGAGCACAAGCCAGGGCAATACAGCGGCCTGCGTCTGCTAATCGATGGGCAGGAGATCCGCCGCAACTACTCGCTATCGGCGCGAGCAACGGCCGTGACTACCGGATCAACGTCAAACGCGAACCCGGCGGAGGTGGCTTCCACCGCACTCACCGGATGCAGCCTGGCGCGACGCTGGAGCTGTTCGCGCCAGCTGGAGACTTCACCTTGCAACCCGGTGACAGGCCGCTGGTAGTACTGTCATCGCCCTGTCATCGCCGTTTACCGCTTCGTTGCACTTAGCCATGACCATTATGGGACAACCACTCGTCCGCGGCTCGTTAAAAACGGAAACTACTGGCCCGCTCCTCCGCTCTGAAATCCTAGGGCTGATGAAGTTGTTCAGCCCCGCAGAGGACTTGTCCATTGAGGAGAGTAAGACATGGCAAACAAAAATCCTGGCAACTTTGCAAATGACCGCGAAAAGGCGTCTGAAGCAGGCAAGAAGGGCGGCCATAACAGCGGTGGCAACTTCGCCAATGATCGTGAAAAGGCCTCAGAAGCCGGCCGCAAAGGCGGACAGAATAGCCACGGCGGTGGTCGCAACAGCAACAGCTGATGCTATAGGCAGCAGAGGGCAAAGGTTAAACCTTTGCCCTTTTTTGTTGCCCACTGCTTTTGTATGCGCAATCACCCGAAGTTGAACTGGTTTTTTCTCACGACAATAAACCGACACCCAAAGCTAGCGATTTGCTTGAATTTTTTCAGCTTCAACCAATAAAAACCGCCAACCGAGGAACGAGCGATATGAACACTTCGAATCAGGGCACCTCATCAACCAACCCGGGCGATGAAGCGGCGCCAGGAACGCCGGGCACCGGTGAAAATATCTGCCCGGCATGCAACGGCAGCGGCCGTACCGATGCAGGAGAATGTAAAAATTGCGGCGGCACCGGTAAGGTGATCGAAGGCATCGGCGGAGCCTGATCCCGCCTCCGCAACCAGGAAACAGCCCATGCGTGGCAGCGCCTTCTCCGAACGAATCATCCAGAGCCTGCTGGACACCGACTATTACAAGCTGACCATGATGCAGGCGGTGCTGCACCACTACCCAAACGCCGAAGTGGAGTGGGCTTTTCGCAGTCGCTCCGAAGAAGACCTGACACCTTATCTGGGCGCGATCCGGGAACAGCTGGAAGCATTGGCGGAGCTGCGATTCGAACCGCAAGAACTGGCGTTCCTTGAACGTATTCCCTATATGCAGCCGGATTTCATCCGCTTCCTCGGGCTGTTCCGCTTTGATCCCCGCTACGTGCGTGTGGAGCTTGAAGACGGCGAGCTGGTGGTCTACCTGCGCGGCCCCTGGCTGCATGTGATCCTTTTCGAGGTGCCGCTGCTGGCCATCATCAGCGAGGTGCGCAACCGTGCCCGCTATCCGCAGGTGACGCTGGAGCAGGCCACCGACCGTCTGCAAGAGAAGCTGCAGTGGCTGCGCGACGAAGCCACGCCCGCGGAACTGGCCGGTTTCAAACTGGCCGACTTCGGCACGCGCCGGCGCTTCTCGTCCGGCGTCCAGGCTGCGGTGGTCAAACGGCTGAGCGAGGCGTTTCCCGGTCACTTCGTCGGCACCAGCAACGTGCATCTGGCGCGCACACTGAATCTCAAACCCATGGGCACCATGGCGCATGAGTGGATCATGGCCCACCAGCAACTCGGCCCCCGACTGATCGATAGCCAGAGCGCGGCATTGGACTGCTGGGCGCGTGAATACCGCGGTGCGCTGGGCGTCGCCATCACCGACTGCATCACCATGGACGCCTTCACGGCGGACTTCGATCTGTATCTGGCGAAGCTGTTCGACGGTCTGCGCCATGACTCGGGCGATCCGGTCGAATGGGCGGAAAAAGCCATCGCCCACTACCGACGGCTGGGCATCGATCCGATGACGCGGCAATTGGTGTTTTCCGACGGGCTGGATTTCCCCAAGGCGCTAAATATCTATCGCGCCCTGGTCGGGCGCAGTAACACCAGTTATGGCATCGGCACTCAGCTGACCTGTGACATACCGGGGGTCGAACCGACCAACATGGTGATCAAGATGACCAGCTGCAACGGTCAACCCGTCGCCAAGATCTCCGATTCACCGGGCAAGACCATGTGCCGGGACGAAGCCTTCCTCAGCTATCTCAAACATGTGTTTGGGCTGAATCCCTGACCCCGCTCAAGCGGCTGATAGAGGCTCTTCGGATGGCTCGCCAGGCGTTTCGAAACATAGGCGGTTGCGCCCGGACGTTTTAGCCAGGTACATCCGCTTGTCTGCCAGGTCGAGCAATTCTTCCGCGCTTTCGGCGAAGTCAACGCAACGCCCAGCCAAGCCAAGCCAATACTGGCAGTGACGGGGCTGCCGTCAGGACGCGCGCATATACGCAGCGGCTTTTTTCTTAAACGGCCACCTAGCGCTGGTCAAGCTGCTGCTGCAAGTTGGCGATCTGTCCCTGCAGCGTGTTGATGCTACGGGTCATCTGGGCCCGGAATGCATCGAACTCGGACGTCACTACGCCTGGCGTAGCCGCAGGTCGGTTATCCACTTCGCTGCGCAAGATAAGTACATCCTGCTCCAGGCGACCGATCGCCTGACTGGCGTCGCCCCGCTGTTTCAACGCTGCGATGTCCTTGCTCAGTCCGTCAATTCGGGCAGACATCTTGCCCAGCTCGTCCACCGTGCCCTTTAGCCCCGCCATCGATGACGCCAGCGCCGCCTGTTCACCGGCGACCTTTTTCACAGTTTCGGCGAGCGCGGCCGTAGCGGACTGATGGCCACGTACGTCAGTGGCGATTCGCTCGATCTGGCTGCCCTGCTGCTCCAGGCGCTTGTCCTGATTGCTCTGTCTACCGGTCAGGCTCTGCTGCTGGGTGGTGATGGCGCGCTGTTGTTCGGCCAGGTCCAATGCCTGCTTTTCCAGCTGCTTGATACGCAGTTTCAGCGCCTCGCCTTCGGTGGTGACGCTGGACTCCGTCGCCACGATCTTGCCGGAAATATCCTGCAGCCGACCGCTCGCATCTTCACTGATGCGCGCAAAGCTTTCCTGTGTAGCAACCAACTGAGCTTCGAGCCTCGATACCTGTTGCATGCCCCACCAACCCAATGCAATCAGCACGCCGAACAACACCAGGACCAGGAACCACAACGGCGCGGTGCTGACGGTACGGCGCTTCTGGCGCGGGCGCACAGCATCAGGGGCGCTGTGCGCAGCCTGGCCGATCGGCTCGAGCTCAGGCGCAGGATACGGATCCCGATCGCGGCCTGCGGTCAGGCTGGGTATGTTGTCCAGCTCGTCGTGAGCATCGTTGCGCATGGGATACCTTTAATGGCGCGAAGCGAAAGACAGCGCGCAGTATAACGACTCAGCAGAGGCCCTTCAGCGCGAACACCACCCATAAACTGCACCATAAACTGCACCCGGAACAGGCGCCCCGCACCGCGATGTATCAAGACCGTGCAAACCGACGTAGCGGGCAAGCGACCAGCTCTCCACTGCGTCATGTTGGAAAAAACTGCATTCAAGCGGCAAGGTCAGCCGCGGTGGGCTTCATCCAGCATTGCACATCGAAAGAAGTCAGCCCGAACAGGAACTGGTACGCCTGTTGCTTTGGCTTTGATGCCAGCGGATAGCGCTTTCCGACACGGATGTCGGGCCAAGAACGTCGAGCGGTCGCTGCTAGATTGGAGGATGTATCAATATGGAGTTCAACAAGGCCGTACTGGATTGCATGCAGCAGTTACGCCGCCGGCTGCGCGATGAGCAACAGCTGGATATCCGCCTTAGCCAACCGGACGCGATCCAGGCCATGCTGACCGCCTGCCTCCGTTCTGGCGACGAGATGACACGGGACCTGGGCAAACAGCTGGCCACGTACAGCGACATGCCAGCTCCCGACCTCACCCCATCACCGACAGCGAGCCGCAGCGGGCCCTCGGTGCGCATCTACCGCGGCCAGCGAGTCCTGAACTGAACCGGCTCAATAGATCAACCACTGCCTGACCGAGCGCGACAGCTGCCGCGTAAGCTCGGCGAGCAGCTCACCGCCGTTGCGCCAATGATGCCAGTACAACGGCACATCGATCGGATCGCCGGGATACACATCCACCAGCGCTCCGCTGGCCAGCTCCGCGCCTACCTGCAGTTCAGGCACCAACCCCCAACCCAGATCGCTCTGCAGCAGGCGAACAAACCCTTCTGACGAGGGGCACAGGTGATGACTGAAAGCCCCCTTCAGGCCCAACGCAGCGAGATAGCGATGCTGCAGCCGGTCGTCAGGACCGAAGACGATCGCCGGCGCCTTCAGCAAAGCCTCGGCTGGCGCGCCGGGCTTAAGGTGGCGGGCGACATAGGCGGGACTGGCAAGCGCGCGGTAGCGCATGGCGCCGAGAAATTCGCTTCGCGCACCGGCCAAGGGCCGTTCGACGGCGCACACGCACGCCGCCACCTCCCCGGCGCGCATCCGCTTGAGCCCAACATCCTGATCCTCCAGCACATGATCGAGCACCACGCCATGTCGCGTGCAGAACGGCGCAATCGCACCTGGCCACCAGGTAGCCAGGCTGTCGGAGTTCAGCGCAATACGCAGCCGCTCCGGTAGCCGACGCTCGTCCAGTTCCGGCACTTGCCCTTGAAGATCCCGCTCAAGCAGGCGCACCTGTTGCACGTGGTTGAGCAAACGCCGGCCAACCTCGGTGGGCTGCGGTGGCGAGGCGCGCAACAATACCGGCTGCCCCAACCGCGCCTCGAGCAACTTGATGCGCTGCGACACGGCCGATTGCGACAGCCCCAATGACTGCGCAGCGCGATCGAAGCCGGCTTGCTCAACCACCGCCGCCAAAGCGACCAGCAACTTGTAATCGAACATTCGATCTCCTTATGGGGCATTACAGAATTTTGTTTTGCTTATAAAGCAACAGCCCTGACACTGCGAGCACCTCTCGACAAAGACAGGCAGCGCAGCATGTGGCAGAGCTATATCAACGGACTATTGGTCACCGCCGGCCTGATCATTGCTATCGGCGCGCAGAATGCGTTCGTTCTGGCGCAGAGCTTGCGTCGCGAGCACCATCTGCCTGTAGCTGCACTCTGCATTCTCTGCGATATTCTGCTGGTCAGTGTCGGCGTCTTTGGCCTCGCCGCCGTGCTGGCGGAAAACCCGCTGCTGCTGAAGATCACCCGATGGGGTGGCGTACTGTTCTTGCTGTTCTATGGGGTCATCGCGTTGCGCCGCGCAGCGCGCCCGCAAGCCCTCCTGGAAGACGCCCAACGCGGTCCGCGCTCGCTGCGGAGCGTATTGCTCGCCGCGCTGGCCGTCACCTTGCTGAACCCGCACGTCTATCTCGACACGGTACTACTGATTGGCTCACTCGGGGCGCAGCAACCCGCGCCAGGGGCCTACACGCTAGGCGCCGCAAGCGCGTCGACGCTATGGTTCCTGATTCTTGCCCTGGGCGGAGCCTGGCTTGCGCCGTGGCTAGCACGACCGCTGACCTGGCGACTGATTGACCTGGGTGTCGCGACCATGATGTTCACGGTAGCCGCGCAGCTTGTTGTCCTCGCCTAAGGAACGCCCCCGGCAATCGGAGGTCCACGCAGAGGGCCTCGGCATCCTCGCACCTTTCGCCAGATCTCGATTAAGAGGCTCTGGTTACGGCTTCTCCACACAGTTGATGCGTGGTTTTGCCACAGGCTGGGTGCTATAATCCTTGGCCCGCGGACATGGAGGAGTGGAACGCTTCAGCCCGCCATTGCGGCCGCCGTGATCGGCCGAAGAATGCGCACGCATGTAGCGAGCGAATGGAAAGACAGGCGTAAACGGACGAACAGCAGTGCAATAGTTTCTCCGTTCCGCGAGGCACTGGTCACCAGCGCAGACTGCCTCCTTCCGAGCCGCATCTATTCTCGACACCTGAGCAGGAGATACACCATGGCTTTCGAATTGCCGCCGCTTCCGTTTGAAAAGAACGCCCTCGAGCCGCACATTTCCGCCGAGACCTTCGAATATCACCACGGCAAGCATCACCAGGCCTACGTGACCAACCTGAACAACCTGATCCCGGGCACCGAGTTCGAGGGCAAGGATCTGGAAACCATCATCAAGACCTCGTCCGGTGGCATCTTCAACAATGCCGCTCAGGTCTGGAACCACACCTTCTTCTGGAACTGCATGGCGCCGAACGCTGGCGGCCAGCCGACCGGCGCCCTGGCTGATGCCATCAACGCCGCGTTCGGATCCTTCGACAAGTTCAAGGAAGAGTTCACCAAGACCGCCATCGGCACCTTCGGCTCCGGCTGGGCCTGGCTGGTGAAGAAGTCCGACGGCAGCCTCGGCCTGGCGAGCACCATCGGCGCCGGCAACCCGATGACCGCTGGCGACAAGCCGCTGCTGACCTGCGACGTCTGGGAACATGCTTACTACATCGATTACCGCAACGCGCGTCCGAAGTTCGTCGAAGCGTTCTGGAACATCGTCAACTGGGACTTCGTCGCGAAGAACTTCGCCTGAGTCCCGTCTGCTTGATGGGGCCCCGGTCGCCTCATCATCCAGACACCCCAAAATGCCCGCATTTGTGCGGGCATTTTTTATTCAAACGAAAAAGAAGCAGCGGAACAGTGACAGCCTCGACAAGAGGCCCGTGTGCCGACGGGCCGCAACTCACCTCGGAGACGCGCCCGAGAATACGGTTCAGCCAAAAGAATAGACGCGCCACGGCACCTGGACAGTTAAGGCATGAGACACGCGAGCGCCGGTTGCCGCTACCCACTTGAGTTGGCAGCCAACTCGCTGACCGAAATCAGGCCTTCGGCAAGGTCACGCCACGCTGACCCTGATACTTACCGCCGCGATCACGGTAAGAGGTCTCGCACTCTTCATCCGACTCCAGGAACAGCATCTGCGCCACGCCCTCGTTGGCATAAATCTTCGCTGGCAAGGTAGTGGTGTTGGAAAACTCCAGGGTCACGTGCCCTTCCCACTCTGGCTCCAGCGGCGTCACGTTGACGATGATGCCGCAGCGCGCATAGGTGCTCTTGCCCAAGCAGATGGTCAGCACATTGCGCGGAATGCGAAAGTACTCGACCGTGCGCGCCAGGGCGAAAGAATTGGGCGGGATGATGCAGACGTCGCTCTTGATGTCGACGAAGCTCTTCTCGTCGAAGTTCTTCGGATCGACGATTGCCGAATTGATGTTGGTGAAGATCTTGAATTCATCGGCGCAGCGCACGTCGTAGCCATAGCTCGACACGCCGTAAGAGATCAAGCGCTCACTGCCCTCGCCGCGCATCTGGCGTTCGACATAGGGCTCGATCATGCCGTGCTCCCGGGCCATCCGACGAATCCATTTATCCGATTTGATGCTCATGGCGGGCGTCCTGACTGGGCTGGTGGGCATTCATATAAGGGCGTGCATCTTACCGACCCCAGGGAGCCGGTTCAAAGCCCACGAACCGGGTCCATGCGTCGCAGCTCTGACGCTTCGGCCGGAAACTGAAAATAATGCTCGCATTGCGACAGAAATGGAGTATCTTTCATTGGCTGCTGCTGCATGTGTCACCGTGAATCGCTACATGTTTAGATTTCGATCCGATCATTGCTACGACTCCTAACTCCTTGCACACAGTCACCGTTCGGGGTAT
Source organism: Stutzerimonas stutzeri (assembly GCF_024448935.1). Classification (GTDB taxonomy): domain Bacteria; phylum Pseudomonadota; class Gammaproteobacteria; order Pseudomonadales; family Pseudomonadaceae; genus Stutzerimonas; species Stutzerimonas stutzeri_AO. Next base: position 30,868 of record NZ_JAMOIE010000010.1, on the reverse strand, counting down.
TTGCCCGTTCAAATCATCTCTACACCTTGTTCAAGGAGACATTACAAATGTCCAATCGCCAAACCGGTACCGTTAAGTGGTTCAACGATGAGAAAGGCTTCGGCTTCATCACTCCGCAATCCGGTGACGACCTTTTCGTACACTTCCGCGCCATCCAGGGCGACGGTTTCAAGAGCCTGAAAGAAGGCCAGCAAGTTTCCTTCGTCGCTACTCGCGGCCAGAAGGGCATGCAAGCTGAGGAAGTTCAGGTTATCTAACCTGAAGCTTCTTTGCTGAAAAAGCCCCGCTTCGGCGGGGCTTTTTTATACCTGCGATTTACTGGCGACCGTTCAGCCACGGGCAGCGCGAAGCGCCACCCTGCTTTGAAATTAGTCGTCGGTTACAACGATGTTCGGCATCGACTGCGCGATGATCTGCCCACTCAGTGAAATCCGTGCTCCCACACTGCGCGCCATTTGCTGATAGATCATCGCGATCTGGCTTTCAGGGTCGGCGATGGTGGTCGGCTTGCCGGCGTCGGCCTGGCTGCGAATTGCCATCGACAGCGGTAACGAGGCCAGCAGCTCGACGTTGTACTGCGCCGCCAGCTTCTCGCCACCGCCTTCGCCGAACAGATGCTCGGCATGACCGCAGTTCGAGCAGATGTGAATGGCCATGTTTTCCACTACGCCCAGCACCGGAATGTTCACCTTGCGGAACATCTCCACGCCTTTCTTGGCATCCAGCAGCGCCAGATCCTGAGGCGTGGTCACGATGACCGCCCCAACCACAGGCACCTTTTGCGCCAGGGTCAGCTGGATGTCACCGGTGCCCGGCGGCATGTCCACGACAAGATAGTCCAGATCATTCCAGGCCGTCTGCGTGATCAGTTGCAGCAGCGCGCCGGAGACCATCGGGCCACGCCAGACCATCGGCGTCTTGTCGTCGGCCAGGAAAGCCATCGACATGATCTGTACGCCGTGGGCTTCCAGCGGGATAAAGGCTTTGTTGTCACGGATTTCCGGGCGGGTGCCTTCGGGAATGCCGAACATGATGCCCTGGCTCGGGCCATAGATATCCGCATCCAATACGCCAACCCGCGCGCCTTCGCGGGCCAGCGCCAGTGCCAGATTGGCGGCCGTGGTGGATTTGCCCACGCCGCCCTTGCCGGAGGCGACGGCGATGATGTTCTTCACATTGGCCATCGACTCGAGCTGGTCCTGCGCCTTGTGCGAGCGGATCACGCAGTCGACCTGCACGTCCGCCCGAGTGACGCCTTCCAACTGCTCGATGGCCATGGCCAACATCTGTGCCCAGCCGCTGCGAAACAGTCCGGCGGCGTAGCCCAGCTCAATCTGCACGCTGACGCGGTCGCCCTGAATCTCGATGGAGCGCACGCAACCGGCAGTGACCGGGTCCTGGTTCAGGTTAGGGTCGGTGTACTGACGCAGTACGGCTTCCACAGCTTCGCGTGTGACGGTCATGATTTCTCCCAGAAAAACCGAGTGGAACATAGGGGATGGTAACAGCAGAGGCAAGCTGCAAGCTGCAAGCTGCAAGCTGCAAGCTGCAAGCTCAGACAGCGCAAAACCTCGCTTTTCGCTTTTTCTTGAAGCTTAAGGCTTGAAGCTTGAAGCTGCAGGAGCCCATTTGATTTCGGCTTCGAGCTTTCAGCTTCAAGCTTGAGGCTGCTTCCCTTATAGTGACCGACTCACTTCGCAACCCCGACTGCAGATTTCCCCATGTCCGAAGCCCGTCAGATCCTCGTTACCAGTGCCCTGCCCTACGCCAACGGTTCGATTCACCTTGGCCATATGCTCGAGTACATCCAGACGGACATGTGGGTGCGCTTTCAGAAGCTGCGCGGCAACCAGTGCATCTATGTTTGCGCCGATGACGCCCATGGCTCGGCCATCATGCTGCGCGCCGAAAAGGAAGGCATCACGCCCGAGCAACTGATCGCCGACGTGCAGGCCGAACACAGCGCCGACTTCGCCGACTTCCTGGTCAATTTCGACAACTTCCACTCGACCCATTCGGAAGAGAACCGCGAGTTTTCGGAGATGATCTACACCCGTCTGCGCGACGCCGGCCACATCGCCACGCGCTCGGTGACCCAGTATTTCGATCCCGAGAAAGGCATGTTCCTCGCCGACCGCTTCATCAAGGGCACCTGCCCGAAGTGCGGTGCCGAAGACCAGTACGGCGACAACTGCGAAAAGTGCGGCGCGACCTACGAGCCCACCGAGCTGAAAGACCCGCGTTCGGCGATCTCCGGCGCCACGCCAGTGCTCAAGGACTCCAAGCACTTCTTCTTCAAGCTGCCGGACTTCGAGGCCATGCTCAAGCAATGGACCCGCGGCGGCGCGCTGCAGGAATCGGTCGCCAACAAGATCGCCGAGTGGCTCGACGGCGGGCTGCAGGAGTGGGACATCTCTCGCGACGCGCCTTACTTCGGCTTCGAGATTCCAGATGAGCCCGGCAAATACTTCTACGTCTGGCTGGATGCTCCGATCGGCTACATGGCCAGCTTCGAGAATCTGTGCAAGCGCCGCCCGGAACTCAGCTTCGATACATTCTGGAGCAAGGATTCCACCGCCGAGCTGTACCACTTCATCGGCAAGGACATCATCAACTTCCACACGCTGTTCTGGCCGGCCATGCTCGAAGGTGCCGGTTTCCGCAAGCCCACCGCCGTCAACGTGCACGGCTACCTGACGGTGAATGGACAGAAGATGTCCAAGTCGCGCGGCACCTTTATCAAGGCGCGCACCTATCTCGATCACCTGAACCCGGAATACCTGCGCTACTACTATGCGTCCAAGCTGGGCCGTGGCGTCGACGACCTCGATCTGAACCTCGAGGACTTCGTGCAGAAGGTCAATTCCGACCTGGTCGGCAAGGTGGTCAACATCGCCAGCCGTTGCGCCGGGTTCATCCACAAGGGCAACGGCGGCCTGATGGTCGACCGCAACGCCGCAGCGGAACTGACCGACGCCTTCCAGACGGCCGCACCCTCCGTTGCCGACGCTTACGAGAACCGCGATTTCGCCCGCGCCATGCGCGAGATCATGGCCCTGGCCGACCGCGCCAACGCCTGGATCGCCGACAAGGCACCCTGGGCACTGAACAAGCAGGAAGGCATGCAGGATGAAGTGCAGGCGATCTGCGCCACCGGCATCAACCTGTTCCGCCAACTGGTGATCTTCCTCAAGCCGGTGCTGCCGAACCTGGCCGCCGATGCCGAGCGCTTCCTGAACGTCGAGCCACTAGGCTGGACTGACCTGCAAACGTTGCTGACCAACCATCAGCTGAACACTTTCACCCCGCTATTGACCCGTATCGAGCCTGCCAAAATCGAAGCCATGATCGAATCATCCAAGGAAGACCTCGCCTCCACCGAAACCGCCGCCCAGCCGAGCGGCAATGGCGAGCTGACCAAAGAGCCTATCGCCGCCGAGATCGCCTTCGACGCCTTTGCCGCCGTGGATCTGCGCATCGCACTGATCGAGAAGTGCGAGTTCGTGGAAGGCGCCGACAAGCTGCTGCGCCTGACCCTCGACATCGGCGACGCCAAGCGCAACGTGTTCTCCGGCATCAAGAGCGCCTACCCGGACCCAAGCAAACTGGAAGGCCGCCTGACCCTGTACGTCGCCAACCTCGCCCCGCGCAAGATGAAGTTCGGCATCTCCGAAGGCATGGTGCTGGCCGCCGGCCCAGGCGGCGAAGAGATCTACCTGCTCAGCCCGGACAGTGGCGCCAAACCCGGTCAGCGCGTCAAGTAACGACGCCATAGCACAGGCGCCCGGCGCAATGCCGGGCGCCTATTTCGGCGCCAACTAACCGCCCCACCGTATCAAGCGCTGCCACTTCCCGGAGGCGATTATGACCGATACACCCGATCCCAGCAGGCCGCTGAAAAACGTAAGCGATACAGGCAAGACGAGGCAAAAACAGCCGAAGGAGCCAAGTTTAGGCGTTCAAAGTCAGCATATTGAGGCTGTTTTTAACCACCTATTGCCAACGCAGGTAGCGTTTCAACGGTCTGCTAGTCGCTGCCCGGTCTGTGGCGAGCCCAACAGTTGTGGCCTGTCCAACCCAGCCACTGCGACACGGCCCTGCTGGTGCTTCAGCATTGAGATAGCGCCCGAAGCCCGCGATCAGATCCCGGACGACACGCTGAACAAAGCCTGCATCTGCCCGCGCTGCGCCTGCGGCGAGTTGCCTGCAAAACCCTGATGCGCCTCGACCGTTTCCTCGCCAATCTGCCCCACTGCAGCCATCGCCAAGCGCGCCTGCTGCTGGCCTCGGGCCGTGCTGCGGTGAACGGGAACACGGTCTGCGACGGCACCCATGACGTTCGTGTCTTCGACCGTATCGAGCTGGATGGCGAGGTACTGCAGGCAGGCAAGCCCGCACGCTTCTATATGCTCAACAAACGGGCTGGTTGCGTCAGCGCCACCGCCGACCCGCAACACCCCACCGTGCTGGACCTGCTGAACGAACCGGACAAGGACAATCTACATATCGCCGGGCGGTTGGACTTCAACACCACCGGGCTGATGATCATCACCAACGACGGCCTCTGGTCCCGCCGCCTCACCCAACCGGAAAGCCTGCTGGGCAAAACCTATCTTGTGGAAACCGAAGCCCCCATCGACCCTATCTGCGTCGACCGCTTCGCTCAAGGCCTCTACTTTCGCTTCGAGAACCTCACCACCCTGCCCGCCGAACTCGAACTACTCGGCCCACAGCAGGCCCGCCTGACCCTGCATGAAGGCCGCTACCATCAGGTGAAACGCATGTTCGGCCACTTCAACAACAAGGTCACCGCGCTGCACCGCGAACGCATAGGCCCACTGCTGCTCGACTCCACGCTTGCCCCCGGCCAATACCGCAGCCTGACGCCCGGAGAAATTGCGCAAGTCTGAACAACATTCATCGACCCAAATGCCGCACCCGCTTCTCCTCGCCCCGCCCTTCTGGTACAAAGGCTGCCTATGCGGGCGTCGTATAATGGCATTACCTGAGCTTCCCAAGCTCATGACGAGGGTTCGATTCCCTTCGCCCGCTCCACTGCATCATTCTGCGGACTTCCGCAGAAGTCCAAGAGAGTCTGCAAGTCGTTGCCACACAAAGACTTTTTCTCTCTTTGACGTTCTGCTGTGGTCCACTGCGATCCGCCTACAGCCGGGACTTTTAAGTCCACAAACAAGTCCATTTTTGCGGGCGCGGCTGATTCCGGATTGTTGATGGAGGGGCGAGGTCGACGTGACCAGCATCTGGTTCCTGACTCATGTTCAGGAGCAAGAGCATGGCACTCTCAGACCTGGCCGTTCGACAGGCCAAGGCAACTGGCAAGGCATACACCCTCCCTGACTTGGATGGCCTCTCCCTGGCCGTCACGGCTGCAGGGGGCAGGACTTGGCACTTCCGCTACTACTGGGCGGGCAAGCAGAAGCGGATGTCGCTCGGCACCTACCCGGAGGTGACGCTTCGCGAGGCCCGCAGCCTGCGCGACGAAGCGCGCGCCCTGCTGGCCAAAGGCACCAATCCTCGCGTTCACCGCAAGCAGAAGCGCACCGCTGTCCGGCTCGCCGACGAAAACACCTTCGAGGCGGTGTATCGCAAGTGGCTCAAGCATCGCGGGCTCAGCCTCAAGGAAGGCCGGCAGACGACCCTCTCGATCCTTCCGCGCATCTTCGACAAGGATGTGCTGCCGACCTTGGGCAAGCAGTCGATCTATGAGATCAAGCGGCCCGACCTCCTGGAGGTGATCGCCAGGATCGAGAAGCGCAGGGCGCTCTCCGTCGCCGAGAAAGTCAGGACGTGGTTCAACCAACTGTTCCGCTACGCGCTGGTGATCGTGCCGGGCCTGGAACAGAACCCCGCCTCCGATCTCGATGTGGTGGCGCTGCCGCTGCCACCCGTCAACCACAACCCGTTCCTGCGCATGGCCGAGCTGCCAAGGCTGTTGCAGCGGCTGCGCAGCTATCGCGGCAGGCGGCAGACCCAGCTCGGGCTGCGGCTATTGCTGCTGACCGGCGTGCGAACCGGCGAGCTGCGGCAGGCGATGCCGGATCAATTCGATCTGGACCGAGGGCTGTGGATCATCCCGCCCGACGTCGTGAAGCAACTCCAGGTGGATATGCGCAAGAAGCGGCAGCAGCCGAAGGACATCCCGCCCTACATCGTGCCGCTGTCGATTCAGGCCATGGAGATCGTCGGGCACCTGCTCGATGAGTTCAAGCCGGCCCAGCGCTACCTGTTCCGGCACGACAGCGACCTGAAGAAGCGCATCAGCGAGAACACGCTCAATGGTGCGCTCAAACGCATGGGCTATCAGGAACGCCTGACCGGACACGGTATCCGTGGCACGATGTCCACTGCGCTCAACGAGATCGGCTACCCGAAAGTCTGGGTGGATGCACAGCTTTCGCATGTCGATCCCAACAAGGTCAGCGCCACCTACAACCATGCCGAGTACGTGGAGCAGCGTCGACGCATGATGCAGGACTGGGCCGATCGCCTCGACCTCTTCGAGCAGAACCAGGTCGAGGCGGCCAGCATGCCGCTCACCGTGCATCTGGAAGGTGTGCCCGCATTCCCGAGTGAGCAAACCGCAAGCGCGCCCTCTACGCCGGTTGCCGCTTCGCCAAGCCTGCTCGTGACGAAGCCGGGTGACGCCATGCCGTTGGTTTCTGCCGCCGCACATCGGCTGCCGGCAGTGCCGCCCCAGCGATCGGCCGCGCCGCTGGTGCCTTCGGACATTCAGCGCGAGAGAATGGATTTGTTCGATGTCTTCGAAGCGCCGCACAACCTTCCCGTCGCTGCGTTTGCCAAGATGGCGGGCAAATCTCGCAGGTGGATCAGCTACGAGATCCAGGCGGGCAACTTGCTGGCGTTGAACGTGGGCAACCGCGGCCAGCGCGTGCCGGACTGGCACCTCGACCCGCTCAAGCACGAGCTGATCCAGTCTGTCCTGAAGCTGACCAGGGGTGCGGACCCTTGGCAGATCTACCATGCACTGCTGCAGCCGCGCTCGATGCTGCGGGGGCGCTCGGCACTGGAGGGCGTGACTGCCAGCAATTTCGACAAGCTCGTCATGGCCGTGAGCACAGCGGTGAAGGAAAGCGAATGGACCCCGCTGCGGGTCGGGGTCGTGTAGTCAAACAACGGGCCGGTAAGGGATGGCCTGGACATTATTCATATTGGTGATACTAATATTCATTTATGGTTTATTGACTATTAGAATACAGTCAATGATCATGGAACCATAAAACATATAAATAAAGAAGCTAGATCTATGGAACTTCTCGTACTACCGAACAATCGCCGCTTGCCATTTGATTCCGGTGCCAACCTTTTGGAAGTGCTCCGTGAGCACCGTGTGGGTATTTCCTACAGCTGTATGTCTGGACGATGCGGTACTTGCCGCTGCCGAGTTATAGATGGCAGCGTCATTAGTTCGGCGGCGAAAAGCGGTGACTCAAATCGCATCGAAGAGCATTATGTACTCGCCTGTCAGTCAGTGCTCACCAGCAATTGCGCAATTGAGATCATAGACTCAGACGACATAGTCACTCACCCGGCGCGAATCATCAAAGGCATGGTTGTCGCCGTCGAGTCGCCCACTCACGATATTCGCCGCATCCGCATTCGCCTCGCCAAGCCCTTCGAGTTCTCACCCGGACAGTACGCGATGCTACAGTTCAGTCCCGAACATGTGCGTCCATATTCAATGGCTGGTCTGCCAGATGACCAAGAAATGGAGTTCCATATCCGCAAAGTGCCGGGCGGGCGTGTCACGGAGTATATTTTCGAGCACGTCCGCGAAGGTACAAGCATTAAGTTGAGCGGGCCTCTTGGTACGGCCTATCTGCGTCAGGCTCACACCGGGCCGATGCTGTGTGTGGGCGGCGGGACCGGACTCGCACCGGTGCTGTCGATTGTTCGCGGCGCGCTGAAGTCGGGAATGACGAACCCCATCCACCTTTATTTCGGGGTGCGCAGTCAGCAAGACCTTTACGACGCAGACCGATTGAACCAACTCGCGGCTATCCACCCTCAACTGACTGTCCATACAGTGATCGCGACGGGCCCGATTAATGAGGGCCAGCGGGCCGGCCTAATTACCGATTTGATTGAAAAAGACATTCCCTCGCTGGCTGGGTGGAGAGCCTACCTGTGCGGCGCACCAGCGATGGTTGACGCTCTATGCACCGTCGCCAAAGTTCTTGGAATATCGCCCGAACATATTTATGCCGATGCCTTCTATCCCAGCGGGGTCTGAATTGCCCCGACCCTGCACCTCTGTACATCGAGAATTCATCAGGAAGACACTTAAATGAGCATCACTAACAACAGCCGCGTCAGAATATTTGGGACAGCTGAATGATCTCTAACTCCATCATCACCCCATTTGAAGATAGCTTTATGACAGAAAAATGGATTGACGCAGTCGCTCTTTATGAAATCCCTGAAGGTGACGTCCTCGGCGTGACAGTCGAAGGCAAGGAACTAGCGCTGTATGAAGTGGAAGGCGAAATCTACGCTACCGACAACCTGTGCACACATGGTGCCGCCCGTTTGAGCGATGGTTTTCTAGAAGGCAGAGAAATTGAATGTCCTTTGCATCAAGGTCGATTTGATGTTTGCACAGGCAGGGCCTTGTGCGCCCCTGTGACACAGAACATCAAAACATACCGAGTGAAGATTGAGGGCCAGAGTGTGATGATTGATTTGAGCTGAGAATTTTAATAGGAGGCACCCCCGACCCTAGAGCGTAATCCCCCCCATTCGATTTTTTTAGGTGAAAATATGAATTACAGAAATAAAACCTTGGTGACTGAATCTGGGCTGACCCAAAAACACCTGATTCATGGCGACGAAGAACTTTTCCAGCGCGAACTGGAAACCATTTTTGCTCGGAACTGGCTTTTCCTGACTCATGACAGCCTAATTCCATCCCCTGGCGACTATGTTACGGCAAAAATGGGGGTTGATGAGGTTATCGTCTCCAGGCAGAACGACGGTTCGATTCGTGCTTTTCTGAACGTTTGCCGTCACCGCGGCAAGACGCTGGTACCCGCAGAAGCAGGTAATGCTAAAGGTTTCGTTTGCAGCTATCACGGCTGGGGCTACGGCTTCAACGGTGAACTGCAGAGCGTTCCATTCGAAAAAGAGCTGTATGGCGAGGCGCTCGACAAGAAATGTATGGGGTTGAAAGAAGTCGCTCGTGTGGAGAGCTTCCATGGCTTCATCTATGGTTGCTTCGATGAGGAAGCCCCTTCTCTCATAGACTATTTGGGGGACGCTGGCTGGTACCTGGAGCCCATGCATAAGCATTCCGGTGGGTTAGAACTGATCGGTCCTCCAGGCAAGGTCATAATCAAGGCTAACTGGAAAGCGCCCGCGGAAAACTTTGCGGGGGATGCATACCACGTGGGTTGGACGCATGCGTCTTCGCTTCGCACAGGGCAGTCGGTCTTCTCGTCGTTAGCTGGCAACGCAGCTCTTCCCCCAGAAGGTGCAGGTCTGCAAATGACCTCCAAATACGGCAGCGGCATGGGTGTGTTGTGGGACGCATATTCAGGCGTGCACAGCACAGACCTGGTTCCGGAATTGATGGCCTTCGGCGGTGCTAAGCAGGAACGGCTGAACAAAGAAATTGGCGAGGTTCGCGCACGAATCTATCGCAGCCACCTCAACTGCACCGTTTTCCCGAACAACAGTTTTCTGACCTGCTCGGGTGTCTTCAAGGTATGGCACCCGATCGATGCAAATACCACTGAGGTATGGAGCTACGCCATGGTCGAAAAAGACCTGCCCGAGGATCTAAAGCGCCGCTTCGTCGACTCGGTTCTGAGAACGTTTGGGCCTGCTGGCTACTGGGAAAGCGATGACAATGACAATATGGAAACGGCATCGCAAAACGCCAAGAAATATCAGTCCAGGGATGGCGATCTGATTTCCAACCTGGGTTTCGGCGGGGACGTATACGGCGACGAGGTTTATCCTGGCGTCGTCGGCAAATCGGCGATTGGCGAGACCAGTTATCGTGGCTTCTATCGGGCTTACGGCGCGCACATCAGCAGCTCTAGCTGGGCTGAATTCGAGGATGCCTCTAAAAATTGGCATACCGAACTGACAAAGACTACTGATCGCTAACAGACGAGAGGGACCATGATGATTAATATTCAAGAAGACAAGCTTGTCTCCGCCCACGATGCCGAAGAGTTTCTTCGTTTCTTAAATTCCGGCGACGAGGCTTTGCAACAAGAAGCTACCACGTTGCTAACCCGGGAAGCGCATCTTTTAGACATTCAGGCTTACCGCGCCTGGTTAGAGCACTGCGTGGACTCAGAGGTGAAATATCAGATTATCTCACGCGAACTGCGCTCAGCTTCCGAGCGCCGTTACCAGCTCAATGAAACCATGAACATTTTCAACGATAATTATGAACAACTGGAAGTTCGCGTAGCGCATCAACTGGATCCGCAAAACTGGGGCAATAGTCCAAAGGTGCGCTTTACTCGTTTCATCACAAATATCCAGGCTGCAATGGACGAAAATGAAGATTTGCTTCACATTCGCTCCAACCTAATTGTTCACCGAGCACGACGCGGCAATCAAGTCGATGTCTTCTATGCCACTCGGGAGGATAAATGGAAGCGCGGCGAAGATGGAGCGCGTAAGTTGGTCCAACGATTGATTGATTATCCAGAGCGCACATTCCAGACGCACAATGTGATGATCTTTATGTGACCCAATAATCGCCTTTACAAATGGTGACTGCTACAAGCTGTCCCATTGTTCAAAAGGAAATTTGTGTGTATGAGCAATCAACAAGTCGTTTCGATAACCGGTGCTGGCTCAGGAATTGGTCTCGCACTGGTTCGATCCTTTAAGTCCGCCGGTTATTGCGTATCCGCTCTCGTACAAAACGAGGAGCAAAAGGCGAGCCTTTGCAATGAGTTCAAGGACGCACTCGAGATCGTCGTGGGCGATGTCCGGGACCACGCAACAAATGAGAAGCTGATAAAGCAAACAACCGATAGATTCGGCCATCTCGATTGTTTCATTGCAAATGCCGGTATTTGGGATTACATGCTTGGCATCGAAGAGCCTTGGGAGAAAATATCGAGCAGTTTTGATGAGATATTCAACATCAATGTCAAGAGCTATTTCAGCGGTATCAGGGCCGCCCTGCAGGAACTGAAAAAGACTAGCGGATCAGTGGTGATGACCGCTTCAGTGTCGTCCCATGCGGTCGGTAGTGGTGGTTCTTGCTACATCGCCAGCAAGCATGCGGTCCTGGGCATGATGAAAGCTTTGGCTTACGAATTGGCTCCCCACATTCGCGTCAACGCCGTAGCACCGGGCGGCACTTTGACGTCTCTGAGCGGTCCCGCAAGCGCCGGCTTCGACAAAACTCACATGGAAAAAATGCCCGGTATCGAGGACATGATCAAGGGTCTAACGCCTCTTGGATTTGCAGCCAAGGCCGAAGACGTAGTGGCACCCTATTTGTTGTTGGCGTCGCGAGATCAAGGGAAATTCATTACCGGGACTGTCATTAATATAGATGGAGGGCAGGCGCTCGGTCGCAAGTAGGTTTGTCGCCTATCTTGAAATAATAACTAAATTTCTGGTAAAACCGCATGAATACAAAATTGTTTATCAACAATGTCTGGGTCAATTCCAGTGACCAACAGACCTTCGAGCGAAAGCACCCCGTCAGTGGTGAGGTGATGACGGAGTGTGCAAACTCCACGGTGATGGATGCGTTAAAGGCCGCGCAAGCTGCCCAAGAGGCTTTCCAGACCTGGAAGACTGTTGGACCTTCGGAGCGTCGCCGCCTTCTGCTGAGGGTCGCTGAGGTTATGGAAAGTAAAACACCCGAGTTTATCGAAGTGATGGCCAAGGAGGTGGGAGCCTCCGCTCTTTGGGCCGGCATCAATGTCCAGATGTCAGCCAATGTGTTCCGTGAAGCGGCATCGCTGGCTACACAAATTCAGGGGGAAACTATTCCGACAGACAAGTCTGACACGCTCTCAATGACGCTACGTCAGCCGGTCGGTCCGATCCTGAGCATCGTGCCGTGGAACGGCACCGCAGTGCTGGCGGCACGAGCCATCGCTTATCCGCTGGTCTGCGGCAACGCGGTGGTATTCAAAGGTTCTGAGTTTAGTCCCGCGACGCATGCCCTGATCACCCAGTGCGTGCAGGAAGCCGGGCTGCCTGCTGGCGTGCTCAACTATCTCAACTCTTCGCCTGACCGTTCGCCCGAGATCGCCGACGCACTGATCTCAGCCAAGGAGATCCGACGCATCAACTTCACGGGCTCCACCCGCGTGGGCAGTATTATCGCGCAGAAGGCCGCGCAACACCTCAAGCGCTGCCTGCTGGAGCTCGGTGGCAAGTCCCCACTTATTGTTCTGGATGACGCGGACATCGACGCAGCTGTCAAGGCAGCGGTGTTCGGTAGCTTCCTGTTCCAAGGTCAGATCTGCATGTCCACTGAGCGCTTGGTGGTTGATGAGAAGATCGCCGACGAATTTGTCGCCAAGTTTGCCGAAAAGGCCAAGCGTTTGAGCGCGGGCGACCCATGCGTAACTGGCGACTGCATCATCGGCCCAATGGTCTCGCCAAATTCAGGCGAGCGGATCAATGGTTTGTTCAAGGACGCGATCGACAAAGGAGCCACAGTTGCCTGCGGCGGCATGGCCCAAGGTGCGGTCATGCCGGCCACGATCCTGGATCACGTCAAATCCAACATGCGGATCTACGATGAGGAGACCTTCGGTCCCATCACTGTGGTGATCCGTTGCAACGGCGAAGCAGAGGCCATTCGCATTGCCAACGACAGCGCCTATGGCCTGTCGTCGGGCGTATTTGGCCGCGACATCAACCGTGCTTTGCGCGTGGGCATGTCCATCGAATATGGTTCAGTGCACATTAACGGATCGACTGTCCAAACCGAGGCGCAGGCTCCATACGGAGGGACTAAGAAAAGCGGCTACGGGCGCTTCGACGGCCGTGCTGTGATCGATGAGTTCACAGAGCTCAAGTGGCTGACCATCGAGCCTTTCGAGCAGCAGTATCCCTTCTAATAAGCACTAACTCCAAGGAATCAAACTATGAGTAAGCAAACTGCAGTTATTGAACTCGGATACATGGGCATCTCGGTCAAGGATCCTGATGCGTGGAAATCATTCGCCACGAATATGCTGGGCCTGCAAGTTCTTGATGAAGGTGAGAAGGACCGTTTCTATCTACGTATGGATTACTGGCATCATCGAATCGTGGTCCATCATAACGGCCAGGACGACCTGGAATACCTGGGCTGGCGTGTGTCCGGAAAACCGGAGTTCGAGGCTCTCGGTCAAAAACTCATTGACGCCGGTTACGATGTTCGCGTCTGCGATAAAGCCGAGGCTCAGGAACGAATGGTGTTGGGCCTGATGAAGACAGTAGATCCAGGCGGCAACCCGACCGAGATATTCTGGGGCCCCCGGATCGACATGAACAACCCGTTCCATCCCGGCCGCCCCCTGCACGGCAAGTTTGTGACTGGTGACCAAGGCCTGGGTCATTGCATCGTTCGCCAGACCGATGTCGAAGCTGCTCACAAGTTCTATAGTCTTCTGGGCTTGCGTGGGGACGTCGAATACCGGATCCCGCTGCCCAACGGCATGACTGGCGAACTAACGTTCATGCATTGCAATGGTCGGGACCACTCCATTGGGTTTGGTGCCATGCCCGCTGAAAAGAGGCTCAATCATGTGATGCTTGAGTACACCGACATAGAGGATCTGGGATACACCCATCAACAGTTTGTAAAGAACGACATTGACATTGCCTTGCAACTTGGCATTCATGCTAACGACAAGGCGCTGACGTTCTATGGCGCAACACCTTCCGGCTGGCTCATTGAGCCCGGCTGGCGAGGTGCCAAGGCCAGAGACGAAGCGGAGTACTACGTTGGAGACATCTTTGGCCATGGTATCGAGACCACTGGCTACGGCATGGATGTAAAATTGAGTTAAAACTACAACCAAAGTTACAGGCGCAGGCTCTCTTCCAGATATGCGTTGGGGAAAATTACTTATGCTCCTGCAGTATTAATTTTCCCGATTTTGCTCCGGTTCACCCTCACATCGGGGCTGTAATAGATTATGCAAGGATCGTGGCGAATGAGGATGCTAGTCTCAGTCGTTCGATGCAGATCATGCATGGGGTCCAGCACTGCAAGTTCATGTTGACTTAACGAGCGACTGGCTCGTTAGTATTGATATCCGGAAGCTGTTCCTTAAACCGAACGTATAAAGGTGATTGGGCTCCAAGAGGCTACAGCTACGGTAACTCTAGATCCGTAATTTGGAGTCGGTCGCGATTGGACAACGATTCTGACTAACCTAGTTCCAGCTTTTTTACCTAACCAAGAGTGTCTCCATGTCGAATAAAACTATGAAACCAGCGCGTCTTACTGCCGAGGATATCCATGGTGTCTGGGCTATTATGCCAACGCCGGCTACTCCGGATGCTTCTAACTGGCGCAGCACTAACACAGTTGACTTAAACGAGACTGCTCGCATAGTTGAAGAACTGATTGCGGCTGGTGTCAACGGAATTTTAAGTATGGGCACTTTTGGCGAGTGCGCTACGTTGACCTGGGAGGAAAAACGTGACTATGTTTCGACGATTGTCGAAACCATTCGTGGTCGCGTGCCTTATTTCTGCGGCACCACGGCCTTGAATACCCGCGAAGTCATCCGCCAAACTCGTGAGTTTATGGATATGGGCGCCAGCGGTACCATGCTCGGTGTCCCAATGTGGGTGAAGATGGACCTGCCCACAGCGGTCCAGTTCTATCGTGATGTTGCAGAGGCGGTACCGGAGGCTGCCATTGCGATTTACGCTAACCCTGAAGCCTTCAAGTTCGACTTCCCTCGCCCCTTCTGGGCAGAAATGTCCAAAATTCCGCAGGTAGTAACTGCCAAATATCTAGGCATCGGAATGCTTGACTTGGACCTGAAATTGGCACCCAACATCCGCTTCCTTCCACACGAGGATGACTATTACGCGGCCGCACGCATCAATCCTGAGCGCATGACCGCGTTCTGGTCAAGCGGCTCCATGTGCGGCCCGGCTACCGCCATCATGTTGCGTGATGCAGTGGATCAGGCCAAGAGCAGCGGTGACTGGATCAAGGCCAAAGCCATCTCCGATGACATGCGCGCAGCCGATTCGACATTGTTTCCGCGTGGCGACTTTTCGGAGTTCTCGAAATACAACATCGGACTTGAAAAAGCACGCATGGATGCAGCTGGCTGGCTCACAGCTGGACCATGCCGTCCGCCCTATAACATCGTCCCAGAAGACTATATTGCTGGCGCCCTTAAGTCAGGCAAAGCTTGGGCCGCACTGCATGCTAAATACAGCAAGGAATTGAAGTAGTCCAACTCGATTGGTCTGGCGAAATGCTGGAAAAGACGCTGAACGATTTGAAATATATTAGATTAATCATATTTCTTGCGCTACTAGTAGGCGTCGCCAGTTCGGCAAATTTAGCTAAGACTGCTAGTCTCGCAGACTCGGGTGTGAAGTCAGGCTTTAGGAATACCGAATGAAGCCAGCATATCAAGCCGACGATGGGTGCCATCCTTGATGAGGCAACCCACTGTTGGTTGGCTTAGTTTTTTGGAGTGTTTGATTGTGATTGTTGATTTCTATTTCGACTTTTTGAGCCCTTTTTCTTACTTGGCTAACCATCGCTTGTCGAAGCTAGCCCACGATTATAGCTTTTCCATTCGCTATCACTCGATTGATTTGGCGCGAGCCAAAATCGCCATCGGAAACGTAGGCCCCTCCAATCGCGATCTGAAAGTCAAACTTGCCTATTTGATGGTGGATTTAAAACGCTGGGCCGAGCTGTACGGATTACCGTTTTTATTTCCTGCCAATTACAATAGCCAACGGATGAATGCTGGGCTCTATTACTCGGGTGCCGAAACGCAGACTGCTGCTTACGTGAATACAGTATTCAATGCAGTTTGGGGGGAAGGTATAGCTCTGGACTCGGAAAGCCTGCTTGCCCTAGTGTGCGGGACTCTAGGGTGGGATCGCGCTGCTTTCGAGGAGTTTCTCAGCAGCGACGCTGCAACAAATGCGTATGATGAGCATACCCAGGCCGCCATCGAACGTAAAGTATTCGGTGTACCAACGATGTTTTTGGGCGATCAAATGTGGTGGGGCAACGACCGTCTATTTATGCTCGAGAACACACTGAGGTGCGGCTGTAGTGCTGGAATAGCCGCCGCGGGGGAAACCGGAGTAAAACCGGTAACAGAATGAGATGGAAATCAAAGCGGCAATAGTCCGTAAAAAAACGGCCCATTCTTATTCGGGCATGTAGCTCTTAATGAGCTGCAGAAGATCAAGTTCTCGTTATATTTGTTGCGACCGGGTTGTGTCATACGGATCTGATTTGTCGCGATCAGCATTATCCGGTTCCGCTCCCGATGGTTTTAGGGCATGAAGGGCCTGGTGTAGTTCCTGCTATTCAATCGTAAGCTTCGTGGAATCGTCGAAGATCAGTCGATTTCAGATATTTTTATTCCGAGGTTGGTAGAACTTTATCGCCAGGGGAAGTTTCTATTTGACAAGCTAATTAAGTTTTATCCTTTTGAGGAAATCAATCGAGCCGCCGAAGACTCGGAAGAAGGGGTCACGCTCAAGCCGGTGCTCCATATTGGTTGAAACGTGCTGGTAGAATTACGCGGCTCGTGTGGGCTTTTCTAAGGTTGCGGGCAGTTTGCTTTTAGTGATGTTGTATCCCAAAAACAAAATTAATAAACGGTGGAACATATGATTAAAAAAACAAATTTACTCAATAAAACAATTAGTGCTGCGATCTTGGGTATTGCGTCAAGCCATGCGGTAGCGACGGATGGTGTGATTTTGGAGGGCTTTGGCGCGGTTTCCAGAAGCATGGGCGGTACGGCTGTTGCTCATTATGTCGGGCCCGCGTCAATGATGGTCAACCCAGCGACAATGGACTTGTCTGATGCGACAGGTGAAATACTGCTAGGGCTAGATCTGATTACCACCGCATCCGGCGCTGGCTCGCTAGTGCTGCCGTACACCTGACAATAACGGGGAGATACACGCATGAAAAAGCAGTGGATGTACGTGTGCGGGGCCGGTTTGATGATTGCCCAGGGGGCGAATGCCTATGACCTGCCGGTGGTCAACTTGGGGATGACCAGCTTTCTGGACGGCGGCCTGCCCGCAGGCCCGGGCTGGTATCTGCAGGAATATTTCCAGAACTACAGCGCGGATAAATTGCGCGACAAGGACGGCAAGGCGCTTGGCTTGCCCAAGCAGGACCTGGACTATCAGGTCGCGGTCACCCAACTCAGCTACCTGTCGAACCTGCGCCTGGGCAACGCCAGCCTGGGGATGAACATGTTGCTGCCGGTGGTCACCCGGATGAAGGTCGACGACGGGCTGAACAACGCGGCGCTCAGGGGCCAGACCGGCATGGGCGACCTGCTGATCGGGCCGTTTATTCAGTTCGACCCGATCATGGGCCCCGATGGGCCGCGCTTTGTTCATCGCATCGAATTGCAGGTCAACCTGCCGACGGGCGAGTACGACGACAAGCACGCGATCAACCCCGGCAACAACGCCTGGTCGTTCAACCCGTATTGGGCGGGCACGTACTGGTTCACCCCCAAGTGGACCGCCTCGTTCCGTGCCCACTACCTCTATAACGGCAAAAACAACGACCCTGCGCAGTCCTTCGGCGGTGTCGACGATATTCAGGCCGGGCAGGCGCTGCACAGCAACTTTGCCAGCGGATATGCGGTGACGGATCAACTGCGCCTGGGGGTCAACGGCTACTGGCTGAAGCAGATCACCGACACCCGGATCGACGGCCACGACGTCTCCGGGCGCCGTGAGAAAGTCTTGGCCATTGGGCCGGGCGGCATGTACAGCTTCTCGCCCAATGACCATGTGTTCGTGAACGCCTACTTCGAACAGGACGTGGAAAACCGCCCGGACGGCAGCCGTGTGCAAGTGCGCTACGTCCACCACTTCTAAACCGGCACCCGCGTCGCTCCACAGCACGTTGCGGTTTTTGCCTGCCTTCTCGGCAGGCTTTTTTTATTGCGCAGTACAAGTACCTGTCCGTGGCCATTACCGCGTTTTCGCCTGTATTGAGGGGCCGCAGTCCGCTCAATGGCTACTTTCGGGCTGGAAAAAACATTGATAGCATCCCGCCATCTGAGTTGGACGCATTTTGTTGTAATTCACCCTTTCGAATGACCTCGGCCCCTTAGCGGCACGAGGCGGGTTGCCCGTGCTGACCAACGGTGATTCAGGTTCGCCGGGAACCTGCTGATACTCCGATTGAATGACTCCGATTTAATATTTCGACTTCTTACAGGGATGTAGCCAATGAAGCAGGCAGTGTGGTGGGCGGCGTTGGCCCTGATCAGCGGCGCGGTACAGGCGGCGAGCGAAAGCGACCCGTTGCTGGATGGCGTCACGTCCACCTCCAGCGAGGTCCGCGGGGTGCTGCGTGCCCGTTCCCAGGCGGTCCTGGCCAGTGAATTGCCGGGCCGGGTGACGGAGCTGCCGTACGCCGAAGGCCAGTCGTTCAGCAAGGGCGATGTGCTGGTGCGCTTCGATTGCAGCGCTTACCAGGCTCAGGCCAATGCATCCGGCGCCGCGGTGCGTGCGGCCCGCGAGGAGTTGCGCAACAAGCAGCAACTGGCCGCCCTCAATTCCGTCGGCCGTTTCGAAGTGGCCCTGGCCGAGGCCCGGCAGGCCCAGGCCCAGGCCGAATCCCAGGTTTATCAGGTCCAGGTCCAGCGCTGCCAGGTCAAGGCGCCGTTCGATGGCCAGGTCGTGTCGCGCCGTGTCCAGGCGCACGAAAGCGTCGCCAGCGGCTCGCCCCTGCTGGAAATCGTCGACAACCGCTCCCTGGAAATCCACTTGCTGGTGCCGTCGCGCTGGCTGGGCAAGCTCAAGCCCGAGCAGACCTTCAGTTTTGTCCCCGATGAAACCGGCACGCCGATCAATGCCGTGGTCAAGCGCCTGGGCGCGCGGATCGACGAGGGCAGCCAGACGTTGCTGCTGATCGGCAGCGTGCCGGCCAACACCCCGGGCCTGCTGGCCGGGATGAGCGGCACCGCGCACTTTGCGTCGGCGCCATGAACGCCCCCGTCCCTGGCGCCCTTGAGCAACTGCTGGCGCACTATTTAAAGCTGGAGCGTCAGGCTCGGGCGGCCGTTTCGGTGCAGATGCTGTCCTTCAGCATGGTCAACGACAGCCAGGCGCTGTTTGGCTTTCGCCATGCGGCGTTGCTGATCACCGGCAAGGTCCGGGCCCTGACCGGAATCAGCGCGGTCGAGCCGAATGCGCCTTTCGTGGTGTTTATCGAACGGGTTGCCGGGCGCCTGGCTGCGGGTGATCGCTTCGCGTTGCCGGGCGTGGTCCCGCCCGAGAGCCTGGACCAGGCCTGTCGTGACGACTGGCAGGCATTGTCGGCGCCCCATGCCTTTTGGTTGCCGCTCAAAAACCGTGAGGGCGATGTATTTGGCGGGCTGTGGCTGGCTCGCGACAACCCCTGGAGCGAGGCTGAACAGGTCCTGCTGGTGCAACTGGGTGATTGCTACAGCCACGCCTGGCGTGCCCTGCAACCGGGCAAGCCGTGGCGTATGCGCTGGCCGGCGCGAACCCGCTGGGCGCTGGCCGGCGCCTTGTTGCTGGTGCTGCTGGTGCCGGTGCGCCAATCGGTGCTGGCGCCCGCCGAAGTGGTCCCGCGCAACGGCCAGGTCGTGGCCGCGCCGCTGGACGGGGTGGTGGCCGAGTTCCTGGTCAAGCCCAACCAACCGGTTCAGGCCGGGCAGGTGTTGGTGCGCTTTGATGCCACCAGCCTCAAGGCCCAGGCCGATGTGGCCGAGCGCACCCTCGGCGTTGCCGAGGCCGAATTCAAGGCCAATACCCAGCGTGCGTTTTCCGATGCCGATTCCAGTGCCCGGCTCGATCTGCTGGCGGCGCGGGTCGCGCAAAAGCGCGCCGAACGTGACTACGCCCGAGAACTGCTGGCGCGCAGCGAAGTTCGGGCCGAGCGCGATGGTATTGCGGTGTTCGCCGACGCCCAGCGCTGGACCGGCAAACCGGTGCGCACGGGCGAGCGGCTGCTGGAAATCGCCGACCCGACCCAGGCCGAACTGCGTATCGAACTGCCGGTCGCCGATGCCATCGGTCTGGAGCAGGGCGCCGAAGTGGCGCTGTTCCTCGACAGCGACCCGCTCAATCGCCACGGCGCGACGCTCGAACGCGCGGCGTATCAGGCGCAAAGCACCTCGAGCGGGCAGTTGGCCTATCGACTCGATGCGATCTTCGATGCCAGCCCGCCGCGTATCGGTTTGCGCGGAACGGCCAAGGTCTTCGGTGACCGCGCGCCGCTGGCGCTGTATCTGCTGCGCCGGCCGTTGGCGGCCCTGCGCCAGGCGGTGGGCCTGTGACACTGCCGGCGCTGCGCGCCGACCTGCAGCTGTCGGTGGGTGCGCCAGGGCTCGACGGTTCGCCGCAATGGACCCTGGCCGACCCGTTGCGCGGCAAGTATTTCAAACTGGGGGCGCCGGCCATGCGGCTGCTGCGCCACTGGGCGCTGAGCGATCCGACGCGCGTGCTGAACGCCGCCAACGCCGAACCCGGCGAGCCGCTGGGGCCGCAGTCGATTGAAGAGCTGCTGCGTTTTCTGCGCGGGCATGACCTGATCAGTGCCAGCGACGCCGAGCAGCGTGCCGGGTACGAGGTCAAGGCGGCCAGTCAGCGCCAGGGCGTGTGGACGCAGCTTTTGCACAAATACCTGTTTTTTCGGATTCCGCTGTGGCGGCCGGACGCCTTTCTCAATCGCACCTGGCCGTGGCTGGAGCGTTACGGGCCGAAGCTGTTGCGCATTGGCCTGCCGAGCGTCCTGCTGCTGGGTATTTTTTTGGTGATGCGGGACTGGGAACGCTTTCTTTCGACCTTTCCGCACCTGCTCAGCCTGGGGGGCATGGCCGCTTTCGCGATCGCCCTGGGCTTTGCCAAGCTCTGCCACGAGTTCGGCCACGCCTATATGGCCAAGCGCGCCGGGTGTCGGGTGCCGAGCATGGGCGTGGCGTTCATGGTGCTGCTGCCGATGCTCTACACCGATGTCAGCGATGCCTGGCGCGTGCAGGACCGGCGCACGCGGCTGCTGATCGGCGCCGGCGGCGTACTGGCCGAACTGGTGCTGGCGTGCATCGCCTTGCTCGCCTGGTCGTTGCTGCCGGAGGGGGCCGGGCGCACGGCGGCGTTCATGCTGGCCAGCGCCACGTGGATTACCACCGTGGCGATCAACGTCAACCCGCTGATGCGCTTCGACGGCTACTTCCTGCTTAGCGACCTGTGGGGGGTCGACAACCTGCAGAGCCGTGGTTTCGCCCTGTGCCGCTGGCACCTGCGCGAGCGGTTGTTCGGCTATGGTGAGCCGCCGCCCGAGCGCTGGTCGCCGGGGTTGCGCAAGCGTTTGCTGTGCTGGGGCTACGCCTCGTGGATCTGGCGCGCGGCGCTGTTCCTCGGGATCGCCCTGGCGGTGTATCACATGTTCTTCAAGGTGCTCGGCATCTTCCTGATGATGGTCGAGCTGGTGTGGTTTATCGGCCTGCCGATCTGGCGCGAGTGGCAGCACTGGTGGGAGCACCGGGACAAGGCCCAGCCACGCAAGGTGCTGGTGCTCGGTGTTGGGTTGCTGATGCTGCTGGCGGTGCTGGTGGTGCCGTGGCGCAGCGGCGTGGAAGTGCCGGCGATGCTCGAAGCGGCGCGGATCAGTGCGCTGCATGCGCCGGCGCCGGCGCGGATTCGCGAGGTGCTGGTGAGCGACGGTCAGCCAGTGACGGAGAACCAGGTCCTGGTGGCGCTGGAGTCCCCGGACCTGGAATCGCGCATGGGCATCACCCGCCGCGAGATCGAGATACTGCAACTGCAGCTGCGTCGCCAGTCGAGCCGCAGTGCCACGGCGGCCGACAGCGGCATTCTCGAACAGCGCCTGGCCGAGGCCGTGGCCGAATACCGTGGCCTGGCGGCGCAGCGCGAACGCCTGAGCCTGCGAGCGCCCCACGCAGGGGTGGTGCGCGACCTGGCGCAGAACCTTGCGCCGGGCCGCTGGGTTGCCGTGGACCTGCCGCTGGCCCAGGTGGCCGAGGGTGGGCTGCGCTTGCGCGGCTACCTGGCCGAGGCCGATTTGTGGCGGGTGGCGCCGGGGGCTCGCGGACATTTCGTGGCGGATGACGTGCTGCGTGACTCCCTGGCGGTGAGCCTCGAGGAAGTGGATGCCAATGGTGTCTCTTATATCGATCAGCAAGCGCTGGCGTCCGATCATCACGGGCCGATTGCCGTGCGCCGTGACGAGGAGAAGCGGGCGCAGCCGCTGGAGGCTCAATATGGCGTGCGTTTCGAGCTTGAATCCGCAGCGCCGCAGCAAGTGGCGCACCCGCAGAAAGGTCTGGTGGTGCTGGACGGAGAGGCCATGTCGGTGCTGGGATCGACTTGGCGACGAATGGCCGCACTTGTTGTAAGGGAAAGTGGATTTTAGTAGTGCGATTGTCAGACAGTTCGGATAATCTGATGTCAATTGGCTATACCTCCGATGCATGACGTTCGTCACAAAAACCGTTGGCTTGTAAAGTTATTCAGACAGGGAAGTTGCTTTGATGTCGAAGTGCGCTGTGGAACTCCGTGCCTTGCATCCAGGGGATATGGCCTTTATCGAGCGCCTTTATGCCGGCTCGCGGGCTATGGAAATGTCCCATAGCGGCTGGCCCGACGAGCAGATAGCCACCTTCCTCAGCCAACAGTTTCACGCCCAGCACATCTACTACCAGACCCATTATCCCGACGGTGAGTTTTTCATCGTCGAGCATGAAGGGCGGGCCATCGGTCGTCTGTACCTGTTCTGGGGCCCGACTTCGCTCAACCTCATCGATATCACGTTGCTCCCCGATTTTCAGGGACGGGGCATCGGCACCGCGCTGATCGAAGACCAACTGCACAAGGTCGACGAGCAGGGGCTGGGTGTCGATCTGTTCGTCGAGCCCTACAACCCCGCTCAGCGCCTCTATGCGCGGATGGGTTTTTACCTCAACGGTGACTCGGGGGTGTATCAGCGGTTGCGCCGCGACCCGCGGACCGAATCAAGGACAGTGGCATGAGCGACGAGATCATTTACCCGATACCCAGCCTCAAGGAAATCCAGGAGGCGGGTACGCAAGGTTTCGTGCTGCAGGTCGGGCCCGACCAGGGGTTGAAGGTGGACGTGCTGGGCGTGCGCGAAGGCATTGCAATGAACCGGGATTACGAAGGCTATTCGCTGCTGCTGGTGTTGCCGCAGGGAGTGGCGCTGCCCCAGGCGGTTTTCAACCTGTTTGGCCCCGGCCGCGAACAACCCTGGCAATTGCTGATGACGCCTCTGCTGCCCGAGGCCGACGGTCGTCATGTGCTTGAAGCGGTCGTTCATCGCAAGCGCGAGATCGCACAGAGCGCAACGGTTTGATTACGCAACACCAAACCCCGCAACTCAACAAAGGAACTGTTCGATGGCTGATCCATTCATTGGCGAAATCAAGATGCTGGGCAGCAATTACGCTCCCCGCGGGTACGCGATGTGCAACGGGCAAACGCTGCCCCTGAGTCAGAACCAGGCGCTGTTCGCGATATTGGGCACTGTCTATGGCGGCGACGGCAGGACGACCGTGGGCCTGCCGGACTTCCAGGGACGTACGCCTGTTGGCTGGGGCCAGGGTACAGGCCTCTCGATGTACGCCCTGGGTGAAAAGGGAGGGCTGGAGAACGCTACCCCACTGATCACGAATATGCCCAGCCATAGCCATGTACTGATTCCTTCCGGCAACGTCGCCCCCCTTTCCGGCACCAGCATCAACCAGGTGGTCAACGCCGTGGCCACCAGTGAGACACCGATTCCCGGCGGTTGCCTGGGGATCGTCAATGATGGGACCGGCACCAACCTGATGGCCTATCACAGCGGCAAGGACAATAGCGGCGCCCCGCTTGCGCGGGTGGATCTGGCGCCTTGCCCCGCGAGCGTGAGCGGTAGTCTCGTCAATCCCGGTACGGTAGGTATCTCCGGCGGGGGCATACCGTTTCCTGTGTTGAACCCATACCAGGCCGTGACTTTCGTCATTGCGCTGCTGGGTATTTACCCGTCCCGCGACTGATCGCAACAACCGGCGGTGCCCAGGGGCACCGCTACTTTTTTGCCGCCGCGCCGGTATTGGCGAGGCGATGGCACACCAGGAGATGCAATATGAAACTCATCGAACGTTTTGCGCGCAAGTTCGCCCAGCAGCCCCAGCCCGCCGACCCTGGCCAGGCCCCGCTGTTGATGGCCCTTGAACCGCGAATCATGTTCGATGCGTCCGTGGGCGTGGTCGCCCAGGATGCGGCGGCGCAGACCACGGCCGACGCTGCCAAGGACAGCACCTCCAGCAACGAAACCGCCAATGCCCAGGGCCAGGGGGCCACGGCCGATACGGGTGGCCAGCAGGGTTCGCAGCGCCATGAAGTGGTGTTTGTCGATGGCCAGGTCACCAACACCGCGCAATTGCTCGATGGCTTGTCCGCCAACGCCGAGGTGGTGATCCTCGACCCCACCAAGGACGGCTTGCAGCAGATGGCCGACTACCTCAAGGGCCGCGAAGGGCTGGATGCGATCCACCTGCTGTCCCACGGTGCCGACGGAACGGTGCAGATGGGCAACGTCTGGCTGGCCAGCAGTAACCTTTCCGAACACCGCGAAGCCCTCGAAAGCATCGGTGCGGCGCTCAAGGCCGATGGCGACCTGATGCTCTACGGCTGCAATGTCGGTGAAGGCGCGAAAGGCCAACTCTTTATCGACCAATTAGCCGCAATGACCGGCGCCGATGTGGCCGCCTCGGTGGACGGCACGGGTGCGGCGGCCCTGGGTGGCAACTGGACCCTGGAACGCAGCAGCGGCGTCATTGAAACCGGCACCTTGAGCGTGGCCGGCTATACCAGCCTGATGGCAGTGAACTACACCGGCGGGCCTTCCGGTACTGCGCCCCTGCTGGGGGCGAGCGGGAGCCTTATGCGCGCGGTAGTTGGCGACTTCAACAACGACGGTCGCGCCGACATTCTGTACCAAGGGGCGGGCGTCGCAGCCGCCTGGAACCTGGCGCTGGGCAATGCCAACGGCACCTTCACCGTCGTCAGTCAGGCCGCTTCGCCCTTCGCCTTCGTGACGCTGCCCGACGCCGCGACTGGCGGCGTCAACTACCATGCCGCCGACTTCGATGGTGACGGGGATATCGACCTGCTGGTGGCCGCGGTCAGCGGGCCTTCGCTGACCCTGTTTCGCAATAACGGCTCGAGCTTTACCGCCGAGGCCCTCAGTGGCGGTCCGACCAATGGCGTGAGGAGCCTTGCCGGCGACTTCGACGGCAATGGCTCCATCGATTTTCTCTATCAGACCGACTCTGTTCCCGGCTCGTCCTGGAGGGTCATGCTGAACAACGGCAACGGCAGCTTCGTCGATATGCTCAGCACCGATTCGCTGTCGCCGTTCAGGAGCCTGGCCTTGCCCGATTTCAGCGCCTATAACTTCAAGGCGGCGGATATCGATGGCGACGGCGATACGGACCTGCTGTATATGATTGCCGGTGGTCAGATCCGCTATTTTCGCAATGACAATGCCCTCTTCACCGAGGTTGCCGGCGGCGTGTCGGGCCTGCCCGTCACGACGGTCAACCGGGTGGTGGTGGGGGACTTCGATGGCGATGGGGATGCTGATGTCCTCTACCAGACCGGTAGCAATGGCACGGCATGGCGCTACGCTCGCAACGACGGTGGCAGCTTTACCGACCTGGCCCAGGCAGACTCGCCGTTTTCCGGCGTCAGCCTGGCCGACATGACCAACCAGCAGTACCGCGTCGGTGACTTCGACGGTGACGGTGACCTCGATATCTTCGTCAGCTCCACCACCGCCAGCAGTGTCTATTTTCAGGGTGGCAGCCTGCCCAAACTGGTCAGCGCCACCCC
This sequence comes from Stutzerimonas stutzeri, assembly GCF_024448935.1. Classification (GTDB taxonomy): domain Bacteria; phylum Pseudomonadota; class Gammaproteobacteria; order Pseudomonadales; family Pseudomonadaceae; genus Stutzerimonas; species Stutzerimonas stutzeri_AO. The sequence goes on along the minus strand of NZ_JAMOIE010000010.1, from coordinate 4,768 downwards.
CGCCGACAACGCCCTGAACGCTTCGCCCTCGGCCAATATCGTGTTGACCTTCGACCAGTCGGTGAGCAAGGGCAGCGGTAATATCTACATCGTGCGCACCAGCGACAATGTCGTGGTACAGACCATTGCCGTGGGCAGCAGCGCGGTCACCGGTTCCGGCACCACCTGGTCCATCGACCCGCCGATGGACCTGGCCCAGGGGGTGGAGTACGCGGTGCGCATCGACGGCAAGACCTTCGCCAACACCAATGGCCAGGCCTACAAGGGCATCCAGGACCTCACCACGCTGAACTTCACCACGGCGAGCAACCAGGCCCCGGTGGTCGGCAACGTCAATGGCGACACGATCACCTATACCGAGGGCAGCACCATTGCCCTGCTCGACCAGGGCAGCAATGCCGTGGTCACCGATGGCGACTCGGCCAACTTCTCCGGCGGCAACCTGCGCGTGGAAATCACCACGGGCGGCACGACGGCCGAAGATGTCCTGATGGTTCGTGACCAGGGCAGCGGTGCCGGCATGATCACGCTGACGGGTAACTCCATCTTCCATAGCGGGGTCTTGATCGGCAGCTATGTCGGTGGTACTGCCGGCAATGCCCTGGTCATTTCCCTGAACGCCAGCGCCACGCCGACGGCGGTGTCCGCGCTGGTGCAGAACCTGGGGTATCGCAATAGCAACACCACCGACCCGTCGGGTGCCGCCCGCACTGTGCGCGTTACCCTGACCGACGACACCGGCACGGCCAGCACCGCGGCGACGGTCACGGTCAACGTCGCGACCGTCAACGATGCCCCTGTGGTCAGCGTCACGCCGAGCAACCCGACGTTCACCGAAAAAGGCGCGGCCGTGAGCGTGTTCAGCGGCGCGAGCATCAACACGGTCGAGGCCGGGCAAAGCGTCACCCAGATGGTCGTACGGGTTTCCAACGTGGCCAACGGCTCATCCGAGAAACTGATTATCGACGGCAGCGAGGTGAGCCTGACCGCCGGCACGTCCCTGGTGACCACCAATGGTCTGTCCGTGTCAGTGACGGTTACCGCCGGTACCGCCACGGTCACCCTGACGCACGCAGGGCTGAACTCGGCGGCGGCGCAGGGCGTCGTCAATGGCATCGGTTATCGCAACGACAGCCAGGCGCCCAGCGACGCGGCGCGCACGGTCACCCTGGACAGCGTGCGTGACAGTGGCAGCACCGCCAACGGTGGCATCAACGCCGTGGCCGTCGGCGTGGCCAGCGTCGTGAGCCTGGTGGCCGTCAACGATGCGCCGACCCTCAGCGGCGGCCCCTATGCGGTGCCCACCATCAACGAAGACACCATCAGCCCCGGCGTGCTGGTCTCCACCGTCCTGGCGGGCGCCACCTATGCCGATGCGGACTCGGGCGGCCTGTCCGGTATCGCCGTGACAGCCACCACCGGTCGTGGCACCTGGCAGTATTCCACCGACAACACCAACTGGACCAACTTCGGCACGGTGTCGGGCTCCGGCGCCTTGCTGCTGAGCTCCACCACCTACGTGCGCTACGTCCCGGATGGCGCCAACAGCGAAAGCGCCAGCTTCACTTACCGCGCCTGGGACCGTACCAGCGGCACTGCGTCCGCCACCACCATGCGCAGTACCGCCGACGTCACGATCAATGGTGGCACCACCGCGTTCTCCAACGGCACCGCCCAGGCCACCCTGGCGGTCAGTGCGGTTAACGACGCACCGGTCATGAACCCGGTGGCGCCGGTCATGACACCGCTTACCGACGGCTCGACCAACAATGCCGGCGACCTGGTCAGTTCCCTGATCGGCGGCATCAGCGACGTGGATACCGGCGCGCTGTCGGGCATCGTCGTCACCGGCACCACCGCCACTTACGGCACGTGGCAGTACAGCGTCAACGGCGGTGCCACCTGGAACAACGTGGGCATTGTGTCCAACTCGGCGGCGTTGATGCTGCGCGGCACCGACCGGGTGCGCTTCGTCCCCGACGGTATCCGCAGCGAGACCGCTACCATCACCTTCAAGGGCTGGGACCAGACCACCGGCACCGCCGGCTGGCAGGGTGTGAAGAGCCAGATATCAGCGCCACCAATCTTGGTACAGGCGAGAAAGCGTCATCAAGTCGGCATTCTAATAATAGAGGCCCCTATGTTGCCCCTCAGCTTGCTTTTATCCGTAAAGTTTCTAACTGGACCTTTGGCGCGGGCATATTCGCACAAGCGGGGATAGGGGTCGAGTATGGGAAGGACAGTTTTTTGTCCCGCGGCGATATTGGCGGAATGGGCTATGCCGCCGATGCTGATACCGGCCTTGAGAACGCCAGTCGCTTGTTTGTACTTGACATACCTTTTGCCGTGAGTTTTAAGATTAACGATCGTCTTGTTATCGGTGGATCGCTAGATGCAAAATGGATCTGGTTTGAATCTCGATTATTTGCTGGGAACGAACCAGTTGGGTAGTCTCGCCGGTGATGGGCGTGTGTCCGGTTCGCTGTTGGGCTTGATCGGCACTTTACCCGACCCGCGGGGTGTGCATTTGAGCGTTAGCCAAAACAAGGAACTTGCGAGTGGTGTCGATGGTTGGGGATACTCGGGTAGGTTAGGTTTGCTATATAAGATTACGCCAACGACCAAGTTGGGTATCTCCTACATGCTCAAAAGCCATATGAACGATTTGAAAGGGAAGGGGACTATTACCGCGGTAGATGGCCTCATCGGTAATGTGCCTATCGAGGGCGAGGTTCGTGTTTTAGACTTTAATACCCCTGCCAAACTTGACGTGGGTCTGAGCCACCAAGTTACGGACAAATTACTCGTTGCTGTTGATGTGTCTCGCGTTTTTTGGAAGGATGCCTGGAAGGATATAAAGGTAGGGTTTTCTAGTGATGTTGGTGATGTCGACTTAAGACTTCCTCAAAATGCCAAGGATCAAACAATAGTGGCGATTGGGGCTTCGTATGCAGCTACCCCGAATTTAACAGTGCGAGCAGGTTACCGTCAGGCGACGCAGCCCTTTAATGATGAGGGATTGTTGGCGCTAGTTCCGGGTATTTTGCGGAAACACGCTTCCTTGGGATTCAGCTACCAAGTATCAAAATCGGGTAGGTTCGATGCTGCGTATTCGCATGCCTTCGAGCAAAGTATGACCAATCGATCGGCTTACAACACCTCGTCGCCCGTGAGATCGTCCATGTCGCAAGATAATTTCGTCTTAGCCTATAATTATTCATTCTGATTAAATCGCTATCGTGAGCATCTGAAGTTCGTACTAATTAATTTTAGCCGCTGTCTTTGTTGGCTCGATCTTCGGGGGCAATAGCGATCTGGTTGACTAGGATGGTCTGAAGTAGTCACGTATTTCTGGCTGACTTCAGCCCTGCCAATTTTAAAAGCGGCGATTCGTCTAAAAAACGATCGAATCATCTATTCCTTCTGGATTTTTAGCCGCCGCGAGCACCTCGCGGCGGCCATTTCCCGCATTACAGGTGCGGATTCCACGGCCATCCGGCCACCCATTCCATGAGCATCTGGCCACCGATTCCGACGTCTCCCCTGATTTGAGTAGCGCTCAGCTTTAGAGTCCAATCCCAGTAACCAGGAGATTGGACATGAAGAAGCGTTTCACTGAAGAGCAAATCATTGGCTTTCTACGCGAAGCCGAGGCTGGGCTGCCGATCAAGGAGCTGTGTCGTCGGCACGGCTTTTCAGAGGCCAGTTACTACCTCTGGCGCAGCAAGTTTGGCGGGATGAGCGTGTCGGATGCCAAGCGCCTGAAGGAGCTGGAAAGCGAAAATGCCCGGCTTAAGAAAATGCTCGCCGAGTCGATGCTGGAGATTGAAGTCACCCGCGAGGCGTTGCGAAAAAAGTGGTGAGCGCACCCTCGCGTCGAGAGCTGGTGCGCCACATGACGGCACGCGGCTTGAGTGAGCGCCGAGCGCTTCAGGTGATGCGCATGAGCGCCAGTGCTCTGCGCTACCAACCGAGGCCGGATCGCAACCAGAGCCTGCGCAAGCGCATTGTGGCCCTGGCTCATCGGCATCGCCGCTATGGCGCCGCGATGATCTATTTGAAGCAGGCTCTTGATGACACGCCCTTCAGCCGTGCGATCAAATACAAAGTCCATCGACCAGACCTGGTTGGCGGCCCGCGGGCGGCCCAGCGGCTGTCGATCTGCAATCGGAATCTTCTTGCGCTTACGCCTTTTCACCTGCAAGCGGGCTTCGGCATACAGGCGCTCCACCCGCTTGTGGTTGACCACCTCGCCAGCCTGGCCCTGACCGTGGTGGATGATGCCACCCATGAGGCTGTAGCCATCGTGCCGGAAAGAGCGATTGGCGGGCTTTCGTTGACGCGCATCCTGGATCGTCTGGCCATGTCACGCGGACTGCCCAAAGCCATCCGCACGGACAATGGCAAGGAGTTCTGTGGCAGGGCCATGCTGACCTGGGCTCATCAGCGAGGTGTGCAGCTGTTCCTGATTGAGCCAGGTAAGCCCAATCAGAATGCCTACATCGAATCGTTTAACGGGCGCTTCCGTGATGAATGCCTGAACGAACACTGGTTCACCAGCCTGCCGCACGCCAAGGTAGTGATTGAGTCCTGGCGGAGGGAATACAACGAAGAGAGACCGAAGAAAGGGCTTGGTGGGTTAACCCCATCGGCCTATGCCGAGCAACTGGCCTCGAAAGCCGTTACATTGACCCAGGACTCTAAAGCCAGCTGCTACTGAAGACGGGGAGACGTCGCACCCGCCCGAGTTTCCGATGAAACAGATCAC